>CANRKX010000037.1 GCA_947631325.1 uncultured Clostridia bacterium
AGCCCCAGCCCCAGCCCTCAGCCCGTTGACCCTCAGGAAGGGCAGGGAAATCAGGGCGCAGGTCAGCCTCAGCCCACGCTCGCAGATACGTCTGCCGAGCCCGAAGAGGACGAGGTAAAGGACGCACTTGAGGTCGTCCATGACCTCTCCGAAGCTGCCACAGCCGAAAAGCTCGTGCTTGAAACAACCGAGCAAGATGACTATACTACGACCACAACCCGCACGATTTCCGGAATGAAGCTTGAGTACACTCTCGACGGCTCCAATATAACGGCAATGAACCTTGTACTCAATATATATGAGGATACTGTCAACGTGAGCGGTCCGCAAGTGCCCGACAGTTATAAACACACCACGAGGGACGTTGACCAGACTGTCGCTATAACCTTCACCGATACGGACTCTCTCGCCGACATATCCGAAGCCAAGACCGACGCCATAGTTTACACGGGTGAATTGACAAAGATTGGGCACGCCCCCTCAAACCCCGAAACTTCTGTAACGCTCAACGGTATAGACGGCGTAAAGAAAGTCGAATTTGTAGTGGCGAATTACGGTGAAGACCTTTTGAGTTCAACTGCGCATATCAAAGTAACTCTTGACGACAATACGGTTGTTACAAAAGATATGAGCTTTGATAATAGTTATATAGCCGGTGATATCTCCGATGGATTTGATATCACTATGACTTATGAAATAGAATATGTCGAAGACGAATATATGCATGTGAACGTTAGGCGCTCATGTGTATCGGCAGAATCGCCTGTTACCCTCGAGGTTACGGTATATGTAGGTGATTCTATGGATCTTAATATGTTGAGCTATGAGACGGAAGAGGTAACTACCACCGCGACCGTCAAGGCTTATCTCGCCGCCTTCGCCGCATAATCCCGACCCCATTAAAACTTCAACCCCCGAACGGCTTTCCCGTTCGGGGGCTTTCTTCTTCCTCGCTTTTTAAGAGCTGTCATTCTGCGCGAGCGAAGCGACGCCCTGCCGAGGGTTCCCGCTTGCGGGAAACGGCAGACCGATTAAGAACCTCGCGATAGCGAGTTCGATAGAGTCGAGGGATCCCATGGTGGTCTCGGTGACTACTTCCAATTATTATACCATATTATAGCCTTCCCCCTTCGCAAGGGGGAAGGTGTCTTTTTCGTAACGAAGCGAGAAAAAGACGGATGAAGGTTGTTTCGGCAGCTTATTTCGTCACTTCCCTCTTTTTTCCTCTAAATTCTTGTTATTTGCGTTTTATTATGTTATAATCATAAAAAAGCATGTACGGAGAACATTATGATTGACATTTCCCTCATCGAAAAGACCGACCCCGAAATCGCCCAAGCCCTGCGGCTCGAACTCAACCGCCAGCAGAACAATATCGAACTCATCGCCAGCGAGAACTTCGTCTCCCCCGCGGTCATGGCGGCGGCGGGCAGCCACCTCACCAATAAGTATGCCGAGGGCTACCCCGCCCACCGTTACTATGGCGGCTGTCAGTTCGTCGATATCGCCGAGGACTTGGCGCGCGACAGGTTAAAGCAAATTTTCGGCTGCGAGTATTGCAACGTCCAGCCCCATTCGGGCGCAAGCGCAAACCTCGCCGTCCTCTTCGCAACCTGCGCCCCGGGCGATACGGTCATGGGAATGAACCTCGCCCACGGCGGTCACCTCTCTCACGGCTCGCCCGTCAACATTTCGGGTAAATATTTCAATATCGTGCCCTATGGCGTCTCAAAGGAGAGCGAGACCATTGACTATGACGAAATGGAAAGGATAGCAAAGGAATGTCGCCCCAAACTCATCATCTCGGGCGCGTCCGCCTATCCCCGTATAATAGATTTCAAGCGCATCCGCGCCATCTGCGACGAGGTGGGGGCTTTAATGATGGTCGATATCGCCCATATCGCGGGTCTCGTCGCGGCGGGGCTTCACCCCTCGCCCGTGCCCTATGCCGATTTCGTCACCACCACCACCCACAAGACCCTTCGCGGTCCCCGCGGCGGCGTTATAATGTGTAAGGAGGAGTGGGGCAAGGCTATCGATAAAGCCATCTTCCCGGGCGTGCAGGGCGGACCCTTAATGCATATTATCGCCGCAAAAGCCGTCGCCTTCAAGGAAGCCCTCACCCCCGAGTTTAAAGATTATCAGAAACAAATTGTCTTGAACGCCGCGGCAATGGCGGACGAGTGGAAAAAGCTCGGCGTCCGCATGGTCTCGGGCGGCACCGACAATCACTTAATCCTCTTGAACCTGACCGACAAAGATATGACGGGCAAGGAACTTGAAAAGCTCTTGGACGAGGTGCATATAACCGTCAACAAGAACGCCGTTCCCTTCGACACTCAAAAGCCCTTCGTCACCTCGGGCATCCGCGTGGGCGCCCCCGCCATGACGACGCGCGGCATGAAGGAAGGGGAGGCGCGCGAGATTGCAAGGCTCATCGCCGCCGTAATCGACCGCCGCGAGCAGGCGTTTGAAGAGGTTTCGGCTTCCGTCGCTTCCCTCTGCGCCCGTTTCCCCCTCTATGCCGACTGCGTCAATTAAACTCTCATTTTTATAAAAATTTAAATATATATTGCGATTTTTTGGTATTAATTTATAACGCGGTAGCCGCGGGCGAAAACTTCTTTTCGCCCGCGGCTATTTTTAATATATTAAATTTCCCTAAGTTGTCATTCTGACCGAATGAGAATCCTGCGAAGCAGGTTCGATTGAGTGGAAGAATCCCACGGTGGTCTCGGGGCGCAATTCTGAAACGCCAACCCCATACCCTGTGGGATCCTTCGGCTTCGCTCAGGATGACATGAAGTAACGAGCGCGGCTCGCCCTCATCGCTCGCCCTCTCGTCCTCACTCCTCGCTCAGCTCGGACTTCGCCAACGCCTCCATCAGCACCTTCACAAATTTTTTTGCGTCTGGCGTGAGCTTTCTGAACGCCCTTATAACCGCCCGCTCCGGCTCCGAAAACATCACCCTGTCGCCGTAAATCTCGTCCTCAATCCCCGTCAAAAACTCCAAACTGCACTTGAAATATTTTGCATACGCGACCAAATTATATATATTGGGGTCATGATCTCTCTCGTAAGACGCTATCGTCGTCTGCGCAATATTCAGTTCCTGCGCAAGCTGCGTCTGCGTCAGCTCGTTCTCCGTGCGCAGCAATTTAAGGCGTTCGTTTATCGTCATTTTGATACCTGCTTTTTTGAAAAGTTTAGCACAATCTTGCTAAAAAATTCTTGACATAGCAAAATCATAGTGATAAAATACAGATTATAGCAACATCTTGCTAAAAAAGAGTAGTAAGGAATTAAGGCTTATGAAACGCAGGATAATTCTTTTGATTATAGCGTTAGCGGGCGCCCTGTGCTTGTCCCTTGCCCTTGCCGCATGCAGTAAGGGCGCGGACCCCGTCAATCCCGACCACCAACTGAGCTTTGGCGAGTGGACTGTAAAGACCGCCCCCACCTGCGAGGAGGAGGGCGAAGAAATCCGCGTTTGCACCGTCTGCGGCGGAACGGCGGAAGGTCACATGGAATCCCGCCCCGTTGCCGCTCTCGGTCACGATTGGGGCGAGGGAGTTATCACCCTTCAGCCCACCTGCTCGGCAGCGGGCGAAAAGCTCGTCACCTGCAAGCGCGATTCAAGCCACACAAAGACGGATATTGTCTCCATGGTTCCCCACGTCTATGGCGATTGGCACGTAACCTTGGCGCCCACCGCGACGAGGACGGGCATTGCCGAGAGAGATTGCCTTTATTGCGATAGCGCCGCCCCCAATCACACCCTCTCCTTCACTTTGGATAAGTTGACCGAGGAAAACAGGGTCGAGGGCAAATATATATATCAAGAGTTGACCCCCGCAACTTGCACCGCCGAGGGCGAGGGACAGTATACAATTGACTATCCCGAGCTTTCGGGTTTTGATAAGTCCTTCAAGGCAAAGATAGCCCCCTTGGGGCACCTCTTGAAGGCTGAAGCCCAGAACTTCACCGTCGGCGAGGGCGGTCGGCTCAACGTAACTTGCGCCCGCTGCCAAAGCCACGTTGAGGACGTGGACTACCTCCGCGGCGCCGAATTCCCCTATAACGAGGGCTCGCCCCTCGCCTTGGGCAAAACCGTCTATTTCACTCAATCTTTGGAAGAGCAGACGGGTTACTTCAAGTTCGTCATCTCCGCCGAGGGCGTCTATAACGTCAAGATAGAGAACTTCGGCTCCGTCGGCATCGTCGGCGACGGCGAGTTTATGTACTATAACGTCGGCGAGGAGAAGATGACGGTAGCCACCCTTTCGGGCGGCGAGCTCACCTCTTCCGATATAAAGTTCAGCGGCGAGTGCTCGCCCAATCTCATAACCTTCGCATATACCGCTCAGACGTCCGACCTCGGAAGGGAGTTGATTTTCAAGATTCCCACCTCGGGCGGACAGGAGGACCCTCAGGGGCTTTTGATAACCTCCCAATTCCCCGAGCGCGAAAAAACGAGGATTTATTACGGTACGCAACAAGAGGCGGAAATCACCGTTGCGGACAGCTATTTTGACTCGTATACCTTTATTGTAGGTGAGGGCGCAAGGTCTGATTATAAGATAAATTTCGTTATGACTTCAGCTTTTGCCGATATGCCGCGCCCCTCAGGGTTCAACCTTATGGTTTTCCTCGACGGCGAACTCAATGAAGAGGGCATGCTCGTCGGCGCGACCTTGATATACGACTATAACAGCTTTGACAGAGGCGGATTAGACACGACATGGCAATGGGAAACATATAGTATATTCCGCGGCGAGGAAGGCACTCACACCCTGACCTTCTGTTGCACCAATATCGGCAAGGTAAAGTTTACGATAAGTAAATATCAACAAAGTCTTTTAGAGTTAGACAGCGCTGCAGGCACGCCAATATTGAAAGCGCAGACTCCGGGCACGCAGGACGGCGGAACGTATAACTTTATCGTTTCGGATAAGACGCCCGCGGGCTGGTATCAGGTTTACGTTCCCGTAACTCAGGGCAATGCGAGAAATCCTATCGCCTTCGTCGTCGGCGGCAGAATATTTGAAAAGTATTATCTGTCTATATATGACGACAACGGCGGAAAGTCGGAGGAGGACAGCTATGCAATGCTGCTCTATCTGAAGCCGCGCGACGAGGTGACTTTAAAGAATATCGGTCTCTTGGATATGTCATTCAGAATGACCATAAAAAAGCACACCGCGCACAAGTCGGACGCGGGCGAGTGGACTATAACCCCGCCCACGCAGGACGGCGAGGGGCTGGCTTATAGGACCTGCGGCTTGATTGACGAAGCCATCGTCCTGCCCGCCTTGACGGACGGCTGTTGGACTGACGGCGGCGAAAGTTATACCGCAGACTTCGGCGGAGTTACCATAACTATACAAAAGCAACAGGCTTAAACCCCCTGTTAAAAAATAAAATATCAGGAGAATATCATGAAAGGTTCAAAAAAATTGGCGGCGCTCGCGCTCTGCGCAATGCTGTCGCTCGGCTTAGTCGGCTTGACCGCCTGCGACGATATGGCAGGGAAATCCGCCTATGACTTATGGCTCGAGCAGGGCAACACGGGCACCGTGCAGGAGTTTTTGGCAAGCTTAAAGGGCGACAAGGGCGACAAGGGCGACCAAGGGCTTCCCGGCGAGGCTGGCAAAAACGGCTCCAACGGCGAAAACGGCTTGACCCCGCAGATTGAAATCGACGACGACGGCTATTGGGTTATCGACGGCGAAAGGACGGACGTCAAAGCCGCGGGCGAAAACGGCTCCGACGGCGCGCCCGGTTCCAACGGTCGTGACGGCAATACTTGGATTGTCAAGGACGGCGTGCCCGACAATTCTGCGGACGGCAAGGACGGCGACCTCTGCCTTGACAAGTCCGAGTGGAACGTCTATCAAAAGGAGGGGGGAGTATGGCAGCTCTTGGGCTGCATTAAGGGCAAGGACGGCGCTGCCTCCGACGAGGGCGATACAACTTACACCCGCCAGGTAAGCCTTAATAAGGCTACCCCCGCCGAAATCGATATATCCGAACTCTCCGTCGGCTTGCACCTCATATATATCGACTTGGGCGATCAGAAATTGAGCGAACCCACAAGTGCCAATACTAATAATTATACGGGCGGCAGAATTCAGGTAGTGGCAGGGGAAAGCGGCAAAAAGTGCGAACTTTCCGAATGTGAGGACAGAAACGAGGACGGAGCTAAAAATATCTACTTCGGTTTTCTTATAAAGCAAGAGGGCGACACGACCGCTAAAATTACCCTTTTGCAGGATAATAATACGTATGATGCGACCGTCACCGTCGAGGACTATGAAACTCCCACTTTAAAGCCCGACGGAACGCCTGTACTCGTTCCCGTTAATGCCCAGGCAGACCTTAGAAACCCTGTATATGGTTTCAATCTTGACGGTTTTTCTGAGGGGGCTTATACGATATCCGTAATCGGAACTCATTTCAGAATCGGGAATAATGTGCTTTTCAAATGGTTTGGACAGATGTGTGATAAAATAGGTGCTACAGGTCAAGGTCTCAAAGCGAATTTTGTATCAGGCGCAAAAATGGGGGCTTATAATAGCGCAACTATCACATTGGACGCGGATGATTTAGCGCAAGAAAAGCTCGGTTATATGTTAAGCAACAATGGTGCTGCTTATGGCAATGATATTGTAAGTTTGATAAAAATTTCGGTAACGGCACAGTAAGTACAGAATTTAAAAAGCCCGACTTTGTGAGGGCTTGTAAAAAAAATCACTCCGTCGCCCTTTGGCGGCATCTCCTATTTTGTATTTGGGGGGCGCATCCCGCCCCCCTTTTTTTGTTTTGTCTGAACCGCCCACCGCATACCCGATGGGATATTTCGACTGCGCTCGACTTGGAAGTCTCGCTCCGCTCAATATGACATCATGGGAGCGGCTCGTTAAGGAGACTGTCATCCTGACCGATTGAGAGCGCAACGCGCTCGATTGAGTGGAAGGACCCCACGGTGGTCTCGGGGAGCAATTCTGAAACGCCAACCTCATACCCTGGGGGATCCTTCGACTGCGCTCAGGATGACAGGGTAGGCAATCCCCATACCCTGTGGGATCCTTCGACTTCGCTCAGGATGACAGGAAGTAATGAGCTCCGCTTGCTATGACGGCTACTCCCCGAGGGCAATTTTGAAACGCCTTTTTTTATTTTTTCTCCAACGCTTGACAGATTGAAAAATATGATTATAATAATAGTTGCGTGTGCAACTAATTGAAATTTCAAGGGTGAATTCTGACGTGCGGACGCGGCAAAATCCACCCCTTATCTTAAAAATTCAAGGGTCAAAAAGGGTAAATTTTTATGGCAAGTTTCTTAAAGAACATAAACATGGTCGCAAGGTCGGCAACTCTCTTTTCCGACGAGGAAATCTCAAAGGTGAGTCCCCTCAAGGGCTATCAGAACAAGTACATTTTGAACGTCTGCTCCAACCCCGGGGTGACGCAGGACGAGCTTGCGAAAATCATGTTCGTCAACAAGTCGAGCGTGGCGCGGCAGCTCTCCGCGCTCGAGGACTTAGGCTATATCGAGCGGCGGGAGGACCCCTTCGACAAGAGGGCGACAAGGGTGTTCCCGACGGACAAAGCCGAGGAGATACGAAACACCATCCGCGACATTAACGCGAGGTGGCGGGAGGTCATCTGCGAGGGATTTTCGGACGAGGAAAAGGAGGAGCTTTTGAACCTCACTTCAAGGCTGTACGACAACGCCGTAAAGTATATGGAGAAAAAAAGTGACTAAGACGCTCGCCTACTTAAAGCCCTATCGCGGCGCCGTGGCTTGGGGGCTCATCTTAAAATTCTTGGGGTCGGTGGCTGAACTCTTTTTGCCCCTTCTTTTGGAGTACATAATAAACGAAGCCGTGCCCGCTGCCGACATGAACCGCGTCCTCATATGCGGCGGCATTATGCTCGTCTTTGCATTTATCGCCCTATTCGGCAATATCTTCGCAAACAGGCTTTCGGTCACGTCTTCGGGCGGCATGACCCACGATTTGAGATACGATTTATTTTCCAAGACCTGTTATCTCTCGAGTTCGCAGGTGGATAGGCTTGGCGTGCCCTCGCTCATATCGAGGCTCACGAGCGACAGCTATTACGTCAATCAGATGGTGGCGAGAACTCTCCGATTGGGAGTGCGCGCGCCCATACTCATTTTGGGCGGGATAATTCTCGCCTTTACCCGCGACTGGGCGCTCGCCCTCGTGCTGCTCGCCTGCGTGCCCCTCGTCGGCATAATAATATTCATAATTACTAAAAAGAGCGTTCCTCTATATTTCGGAGTGCAGAAAAAGCAGGACGACATGGTCCGCGACATGCAGGAGAACGTTACGGGCGTCAGGGTGGTCAAAGCCCTTACAAAAGAAGAGTACGAGAGCGAGAAGTTCGACGGGCTCGTAAAGGAGCTCGCCGCGCGCGAGTTCAAGGCGAATAAGATAATGTCGCTTTCCAATCCCCTCGCAACCCTCGTTTTAAATTTGGGGCTCGTCGCGGTCATAGTGACGGGCGCGCTGCGCGGCAATCTCCCCGGCACGGTGCTCGCCTTTTTGCAGTACTTCGTAATAATCTTAAACGCCATGATAGCGTTGACCAAAATCTTCGTCGTCATCTCGCGCGGGTCGGCTTCGGCGGGGAGAATTGAGAGCGTGTTACGGGAGGACACCTCGGAGAAGATATTGGATATATCCGATGAGAAAAATGGATATAAGATAGAATTTTCAAACGTCTCCTTTTCGTATAACGGCGTGGGCGACAACTTAAAGGATATAGACTTTGCCTTAAAAGAGGGGGAGACCTTGGGAATAATCGGCGCGACGGGAAGCGGCAAGTCCACCCTCGTCAATCTCCTCATGAGATTTTACGACGCGGGCGGGGGAAATATAAGGATAGACGGGCGGGACGTGCGCGCCTATAAAAACGACGAGCTGCGCAAAAAGTTCGGCGTGGCTTTTCAGAACGACTTTCTGATGGCGTCGACGGTCCGCGAAAACGTGGATTACGGCAGGGGATTGAGCGACGAAGAGATAGAAAAGGCGTTGAAGGCGGCGCAAGCCGAGGAGTTCGTGCAGACTCTCGAGGGGGGAGTTGACTACAACTTGGCGCAGAAGGCGAATAACCTTTCGGGCGGGCAGAAACAGCGGCTTTTGATTGCCCGCGCCCTCGCCGCCTCGCCCGAGATATTAATTTTGGACGACAGCTCTTCCGCCCTCGACTATGCGACGGACGCGGCTTTCAGAAAGGCGTTAGCTAAGGACTATCCCGACTGCACCAAGATAATAGTGGCGCAGAGGATAAGTTCCATAAAGAACGCCGATTTGATTCTCGTTCTCGACGACGGAAGGGTGATAGGCAAGGGGAGACACGAAGAGCTTATGAGAGACTGCGACGAATACAAACTAATTTACGCCGCGCAGATGGGAGGTGAGAAAGATGCCCGAGCGCAGGATTAACATACACGACACGCGGAATTTAAAGCGCGGCAAGGTGGACAAAAAGTTTGTCTTTAAAAATCTTTTGAGATACTTAAAGCCCTTTGCGCCCATTTTGGCGCTCGTCTTCCTCGCCAATATCTTGGGCACACTATTGAACCTTGCGGGTCCCCGCATTTGCGGAATGGCGATAGACGAAATCCACCTCGACGGCACCACCGACTTCAAAAAGATAGGCGTATACGCCATAATTTTATGCATAACCTATCTCATCTCGGCGGGGCTCGAATACCTTTCGGCGATAGGCATGGCGTATATCTCCCGCGGAACGGTGAAGAAAATGCGCTCGGAGGTGTTCTCCCACCTTACCCGTCTTCCCGTGAGCTATTTCGACGAGCGGCAGGCGGGGGATATAATTTCCGTCTTGAGTTACGACATAGATACCGTGGGCGAATCGCTCGCAAACGACGTCATGATCGTCTTGAAGAGCGTGGTCTTGATTATAGGCTCGCTCGTGATGATGCTGACGCTTGCGCCCCTGCTCGTCCTCGTATTCGCCGTCACCGTGCCCTGTTCGGTGTTCATGACGAGATTTATCGTGAAGAGGGTGCAACCGCTATTTCGCAAGAGGTCGGCAAAGCTTGGCGAGCTCAACGGATACGTAGAGGAGATAACGACGGGGCAGAAGACGACGAGGGCGTATAACTGCGAACAGAAGATTATAGGCGACTTCGAAGAGAAGAACAGGGAAGCGGTGGACGCATACGCAAGAGCCGAGTACTTCGGAACTATCTCGGGGCCCTGCGTCAATCTTCTGAACAACGTCTCGCTCACCCTCGTGAGCGTGTTCGGGGCTCTGATGTTCATGAACGGGCAGGTGACGACGGGGCAGATATCCTCCTTCGTGCTGTACTCGCGCAAGTTCTCGGGACCCATAAACGAGATTGCCAACATAATGGGCGAATTTCAATCTGCAATCGCCGCCGCCGAGAGGGTGTTCAGAGTTCTCGACGAAAAGCCCGAGCCCGCCGACCCGGAGGGGGCGAAGGAGCTTGAAAACGTAAAGGGCGAGGTGGAGATAGAGCACTTGAACTTCGGATATATACCCCAAAAACCCATAATAAAGGACTTTTCCCTAAAGGTGGAGAGGGGGCAGGTGATTGCAATCGTCGGGCATACGGGCGCGGGCAAGACGACGATAATAAATCTCTTGATGAGATTTTACGACGCCGACTCGGGCACAATAAAAATAGACGGAAAGGACGTAAGGGAGCTGACGCGGGCGTCGGTGAGGAGGGCTTTCACCATGGTCTTGCAGGACACCTGGCTGTTTGCGGGCACGGTTGCCGAGAACATTGCGTACGGCAACGGCAACGTCACCCGCGAGGAGACCGAGAGAGTGTGCAGGGCGGCAAAGATACATTCCTTTATCGCCCGACTGCCCCAAGGATACGACACGGTGTTGAACGAGAATGCCGTAAACATATCAAAGGGTCAGAAACAGCTTTTAACCATTGCGAGGGCAATGCTTCTCGACTCGCCCATGCTCATTCTCGACGAGGCGACTTCCAACGTCGATACCCGCACCGAGCAGATAATACAGGAGGCGATGGGGGAGCTGATGAAGGGAAGGACTTGCTTTGTAATAGCGCACAGGCTGTCCACCATAAAACACGCCGACAACATACTCGTGATGCGCGACGGCAACGTCGTCGAACAGGGCACACACGAAAAGCTGATGGCGGCGGGGGGATACTATTCCGAACTCTACTATTCGCAGTTCGAGACGGCGTGAAAATTTTTTTGACTATTGACTTGTACGGCGGGATATGATATAATTTGCAATGTCGGACCCCCGAAATTTTGCGGAGAACTTTTTATGATAAACACGGGCGCGCTGTTCAGTGACGAGACAATAAATTTCAAGACCCCTTACGAGCCCTGTGCGGGCGACAGGGTGACGTTAAGATTGAGGACGCTTTCAAACGACGTTTTGCATGCCTTCGCCGTCATAAACGGCATAAAGAGGGAGATGAAGAGGGCGGAGAGCGACAGAAGGCGGGACGACGAGTCCCCGCAAAAGGAAATCTTCTTCGACTACTATGAAATATCTTTCAGATGTCCCGACAAGCAGGTGAGATATCACTTCGAGGTGGAGGACGAGGACGACAGATTTTTCTTTAACAGGTTAGGCTGCGCCGAAAATCCGCAATCCGAATACGACTTCAAATTTACGCCCGGGGTCAAAGTGCCCGACTGGGCTAAGGGGATTGTATTCTATCAGATATTCCCCGACAGGTTCTGCAACGGCGAGCCGTCGAACGACGTCGAGGACAACGAGTACTACTACACGGGCGGGCACTCCAAGAGAATCCGCGAGTGGGAGAAGTTCCCCGACGAGTTGGACGTGCGCTGTTTTTACGGCGGAGATTTGCAGGGCGTGTGGCAAAAACTCGACTATCTGCAATATCTGGGCGTGGAAGCCATATACTTTAATCCCATATTCGTATCGCCCTCAAACCATAAGTACGACACGCAGGATTACGACCATATAGATCCCCATCTCGCCATAATAGAAGAGGACGACGACAGGTGCCTGCAACACTGGGAAAAGCACAACGGATACGCCCCCAAATACATAAAGCGCACGACGAGCAAGATAAACCTCGAAAAGAGCAACGAGTACTTCGCCTCTCTCGTCAAGGAAATTCATAGACGCGGCATGAAGGTGGTCATAGACGGAGTGTTCAACCACTGCGGCTCCTTCAACAAGTGGATGGACAGGGAGGGCATATACCTCGGCAAGGAGGGATATGCCGACAAGGGCGCGTTTCAGTCGGAGAAGAGCCCCTATAGGAGCTATTTCAAGTTCAAAAAGCCCAACGAGGCGCACTCCGAATACGAGGGGTGGTGGGGCTATCCCACCCTTCCGAAACTCAACTATGAGCATAGTAAGGAGCTGGAGAGCTATATAATTTCGACGGGGAGCAAGTGGGTGTCAGAGCCCTTCAACGTCGACGGGTGGCGGCTGGACGTCGCCGCAG
>CANRKX010000038.1 GCA_947631325.1 uncultured Clostridia bacterium
AAAGAGACGCGCCGCGCGGAAAATTCCGCGCGGCGCGCAACACTATATATTGGGGAGGGTAATCAAATTGAGGGGTTATTCGCCCTTTACATACTTTTTGATGGCTTCGAAGGTGGCGTCGGAGACGACGTGCTCCATTTCGCAGGCGTCGGCGTCGGCGTCGGCGGGGTTGACGCCCAAACTCTTTAAAAATTCGCGCAAAATGCAGTGCCTTGAATAGACCTTTTCGGCGTACTTTCTGCCGTCGGTCGTGAGATAAATATGCATGCCGTCGCACTCGACAAAGCCCGAAGCGGTGAGAATTTTAACCGCCTTTTGCACGGCGGGCGGCGACACACCTATGCGGCGCGCCACGTCGACGCGGTGCACAAATTCCTGTTCGTTGGAGAGCAGAAGGATACATTCGAGGTAGTCCTCTGCCGACTGATTGGTCTTCATGGCTATATTGTATCACGCAAAATCGAAAAAGTCAATATCAATTGATTTCGCCGTCGTCTTCTTCACCGTCGCGTTGATAGAAAGCGAAAACTTCCTCCAACAGATTTTCGTCGTCGATGGGCTCCAAGACGCCCTCGTCGCCGAGATAACGGAAAATTATCACCTCGTCCTCGGCAAACTCGTCGTCGGGCTCAGCCGCCATTAAAAGGGCATACTGCACGCCCTTGTACTCGGTGATGTCGAGCAGTCTGAATTTTATTATCTGACCCGCGTCGTCGACAAGTTCGATGATTTCGGGCAGGTCTTCGTCGTAAATTTCTTCTTCTTCGTTCATGTTTTACTCCTTGGGGGATTTTTTATTGTGGGGGGGGGATTTTATAACAACCTTCTCTCCCCCGAACCTTGGGGTTCGGGTACTCTCCCCCGTAAACGGGGGAAAGTTATAATGAGGTAATAATATTAATAATTAGAAGTAGTCGCCGCATACCCGATGGGATATTTCGACTGCGCGCGGCGTTTACGCCGCGCTCCGCTCAATATGACACTCTCTGCCCTTGCCAATCCTAAGCCTTGCTCATAGGAAGCCGCGGCACAGAGATGCGAGCAGAACAAGGAGCGCGAGGAAAACTTGAAGGAGTTTACAATGAAGTAAATGACTGAAAGTTGCCGCAGCGCGACACAGTTATGCGACGCATATATGCGCCGCGCTCGGGAGTTAAGGCTTTAACTTGCTCAGATAACCGTCCAAAATATTGGCGGCGGCGAGCGCATCCACATACCCCTTCCTCTTCTCACGGCGCATGCCCTCGGATATCAGCGTTTCATGCGCCATTTGGGTGGTGAAGCGTTCGTCCTCGCATATCACGGGGATTTGGGTGCGGCTTTTAAGCTCATCGACAAATTTCTGCGTCTTTTGGGTCTGTACAGACGGGGTGCCGTCGAAATTTACGGGCATGCCGCAGACAATGGTTGTTGCGCCCTTTTCGCGCGCGATTGCAATCAGGGCGTCGATATCCTCCGAAAAGCCCTTCCTTATGTAGGTTTGGGAGGGCAGGGCGTAGGTGTTAAAGGGGTCGGACACGGCGACGCCTATCCGCTTATCCCCTATATCGAATGCCACAAATCTTTGCATAATCACATTGTACTATACTTTAAGCGAAATTTCAAGCGTTTGAAGTCGGAAAGAGTTGCAAAAGAGGCGCAACGCGGGGCGAAAGAGCGCAAAGAATGGCGAGAGCGGCAAAGAATGGCGAGAGCGGCGCAAAGAGTCGCCCCCGCCCGCAAAGTTTTGCGGGCGGGGGCTCCCCTTAAAAAATTACTCGGACTTCTGCGCGGGCTTTTTGTCCTTGCCGCACTTTTCAAGCTGTTCGAGCTTGGTGTCGATATAGTTTTCAGCCTTTTGCAAGAGATCCTCCTGATTTTTCTTGACGAGGTTGCCGAGTTTGCAGTTGTTAGCCACTATGACCGCCCCTGCTGCCATGCCGAGGGCGAGTCCCAACATAAATTTTTCCATTTCTCTCCTTGGGGATGCGCGACAAAAACGTGCGCGCCCTTACAAGCAGTTTGCGACGGGGGGAAGAAATTTATGAATGTAAAAAGTTGGGGGGGAAGGGAAAAGAGGGTCACGACCGTCAATCCGAATAGCAACACATTCTATAGCAGTTGTTATAATCGCTGTTTTCATATTCCACAATCAGCTTATATTCCACGTCGCCCGTTTCGCCAACGCTTGAAAGATGGTCGCAGAATTTGCTGTATGCCCCCGCAGGGATAGTTGTCTCTCCCTTATAGCGGTCAAGAATAACATAATTTCCCAAATATCCGCTGGGATTTGCGCTTGTATTATATCTTATATACGCATTAATTTTGTCGCCGCTTGCCAGCGTGCCGAAATCAATTTCCTCGCCGTTTTCAAATTTTGTGATAATGTCGTCGGGGTCGAGCGTTACGCCCGGCATTGCCTTCTCCTTGTCGGAAAGTTCAGCGCCTTCAAAACTGTTTTCATTGTTGCCCGCGGACGAATCGGCATATATTACAACCCTATTTTCAAACAGATAATTTTCATCCCGCGAAGGAATGTTTATTTCTATCGTCCTTGAAATGTCGGCAAAAAATGCGTCGTCGCCCGCTTTTAAAGTAACGTCGTACTTTTTTACATAATCTTTAAAATCATATGAATCGCCTAAATCATAACTAAGTTGATTGTAAAATCCCATGTCGTAATCTGTTAATCGATAATCGCCCCATACGGAAAAATATTTGTCGCTTTGATATTTTAAATAATCTCTTATTGCATTTTCCAATTCATATGTAAAACCGAAAATAGAATGAAAAGTGTTATCATTCATATTTGCCAAACTGGTAGAACAATCACGATAATTATCCAGCTTTTTATCATTGACAAGATAAATGGACTCTACATCCTGACTCTTTTCAATGCCGTCCGATAATTGCATCACAGTACCGATATTTTTGCTATGCATTACGCCTTTATCAAGATTCATTGAAACGTCCAAAACGGTTTCATCTTTTCTCACAACCTCTTTAGGGGCGTTGTTTTTATAATCAAAATAATTATCGTGTTGATAAAGCTTGAGGTCTTTATGCAAATCATCATTAAAATATGTATTGTCGCCGTTTGACAAAAATTTGCCAACGGAATTATATTCATTTTTTTCAACATAATTATTTTTTATGTCATGACCATCGGAAGAAACATAATCGCTGACGTGTTCTAAATTTGAATATAAATATGCCTTGTAACCGATATCCTTGCTATCGTATAAATCGGAAATTCCAAACTGTTGCCAAACTGTATTAAAGTCGCCCGACACGGCAATGTCGGTTAGGTTCTTTCCCTCGGGAATTTCGGGTATTTTGGATTGCTCGCCATCTCCCTGTTCGCCTGTCTTGTCTTTGCCGCATGCCGCCAAAGAGAGCGTACCGAACGCCATCACAACTGCGGAAGCAATTGCCGCAAGTCTAAAAAGTTTTTTCATAAATGCCTCCATAAAAAATTGATTTATTGTATACTGTATTATATAGACAATATTTGTCTATGTCAAGTATTTAAGACAGTTATTGTCTATTATTGAGCTGTGAATGTACTTTTTAAAGAGAGATTGCGCGCGTTGCGGAACGAGCGAGAGTTGACGCAGTCTGAGCTTGCGGAAAAGCTGGGCACAACGCAGAGAAAAATATCGTATTGGGAAAGCGGAGTGTCGGAGCCATCTCTTAGCGACCTAATGGCAATCAGCCTGTTTTTTGACGTGTCGCTCGATTTTTTATTTGGAAAAACAGATTATTGACCTGTCGTATTTATACAGGCATATGCCTTTGAAACAGAATGATAATTCAAATGAAATCCCCCCTCTCACGGACGAAGAGAGGGGGATTTTGTTATGAGGGGTATCGTCATCCCACACGAGCGGTGTCGTGCCGAAGGCGAAGCCTTACCGAGCAGGGCGTTGCCCTTGCTCCCTGCGGGTGCGCTGGCGCAAAAGCGTAGTTTTGCTTGCGCCGTTAATAATTTTAGAAATGCCAACCGAGATCACGGTGGGATTCTTCCACTCAATCGAACCTGCTTCGCAGGCTTCTCATTCGGTCAGAATGACAACACTTAACAAGCGCGGTTATTATTACTATTAGGACGACGCATATATGCGGCGCGAACGCTGAAACTCCAAATTATATGTTTTTAATTTGGAGTTTCAGTAGGCTGTTTTCATCCGTCAACTTCTTGACAATCCTCGTCAGTTTCTCGTTCTCCTCCTTTAAAGAGGCGGCGAGGCGGTCGTAGAGGTTGTCTATCTCGCGCTCGAGACGTTCGCGGGCTTCGTCGGCGGCGGGAAGTCCGCACTCGCGCATGATTCTGCCTATCCTTTCGGGCTGTTTGGTGAGGACGTTGCGATACTTATTCTGATATCTCAACATCAACCTGTCGTCGCCGTCGGCGAGCTCCATGACCGCCCTGCGCACGGACACGCCCTGAGACTTGCGGGTTAAAATCTCCCTCAGAATTCTGTCCGTCTCCTCCTCGGAAAAGGGGGTGATTTTTTCCGCCCTCAAGTTCTTGCCGCGAAGCATTGCCCTGACCCTGCTATCGCCCGTGAGCCGCAGAAGGGCGTAATAATAATTCCTCACGCTCCCCTTTGCCCTGCCCGTCTTTTGGGCGTATGCGCCGAACAGCCCCGAGAGGGTCTCTCCCCTCCTTTTGCCCTCGCTTATGAAGGCGACGAGTTCCTTTGCTTCCTCTTCGGTATAGCCGTTGATTTTATTCATATCTACCTCCGTTTTGCAACATATATTGACATATTTTTTTAAGCGTATACATTAAATAATAAAAAAAGGTGATAGATGCGCATTTATTTTCTGTCTTCGCGGAAGGCTATACTTAAACTCAACGGACTGTATGCGGGCGGGGTGGACGCCTTTGAAAGGCACGTCGATATGGACTTAAACGACGGAATTTTGGCGGAAATTACGCCCGGGGATAACTTCGGGGGGCTCAATTTTTTTATAGACGACAGCCTTTTCGCCTCTCCCCCGCCCTTTTTGGACTGCTATCTTTTGGGGAACGAAGCCCTTATTTACGCCCGCACGTTCATGCCCGCGGACAGGGGACTGAACGTGATATATCAGGCGAGATTTTCGGGAAATCTTATGACTGTATTCGATTTGGGGGAGAGATATCTTGCAATCGACGGGGAAAAATATAACCTTTATAAGCTTAAAGGGCGGGGCAAGGTGCAGGCAAATGAGAGGAGTTTGGCGGGATATCCCGTGATCGAGATTATATCGGGCGGGGAGACAAATATAATTTCGCATACGGGCGAGAGAATTTTTGCGGGCGAGGGAGTTGAAGCCTATTTCGGCGAGAGCTTGACGGTGCGGGAAAGCTTTGCCACCTGCGCGAGGGTGTGCGCCGAGAGCACATACTCATACGACGGCGAAAAACTGACGCTTTTAAGCTGCACGGCGAAAGAGGGCGCGCCCGTCGGCGAAAAGATAATGCACTTCGCCTTTTTCGAGAGCGTGCTGCACCGGGCGGACTTTGAAAAATATCTCTCCCCCGACCTAATTCCGCGGGCGGGGGAGATAAGGGAGTATTTGGGGGATTTTACGGGGGTGAGCGTGCCCACGGAGAGCTTTTGCCTTGCCCATCCCGACATGGCGGCGGCGGGGCTCATATACCCAAAAAAATTCAATCTCTTTGAAGTTAAATACTTCTTCGTCGAGACCAAGGATGGCAAAATAGACAATATCGCGCCCGTTGAATGAGGGGCGCGATATTTTTGAGATTATGCATTTTGTCTGAGCTTATGCTATCTTTATAAAAATAATCAAAGATATGCCTTTAAGCGGGTCTCGAAACTCTCCTCGAGGGAGATTAAATCGTTCAAGAGTTTTTTGACCTCGGGGGACATTATCTTTTCCGCCTCCGAGAGGGAAGTTTTGAGACAGGTGATGCCCGTCACCGTGCCCTTTATCATCATTTCGGCGATGTGCTCCTTGGAGTTGTCCGCCGCGGTGTTCATCTTTATGCTCATGTTCATCATGGCTTTTTTGACGGCGCCGGGCTCCTTCAATTCAAGCCCCATCCCCTTTGCGAGCGTTGCCGCTTCGCCGCAGATGCGCTCGTACTCCTCGTGTTCGCGCATTATCTCGCCCTTTATCGCCTCGTTTTCGATCTGGGGCAATATATCGGATATCGAAGTCAAGGCAAGCTGTGCGTTTCTGTAAATTTCGGCGAGTATCTCGCTGTCTTTTTTTATGTCGCTCATATCTCTCCTTTAAAAATTAAATCACAATAAGTATGCACATAGCCCTTTTTTTCTATTCTTAAAGTGAAAAATCGCTTGACTTAAAATATTTATTGTGATAAATTTATATCCGAGCCGCACGGAACGGGCTTTTTTAAGCGCGCAGATATTGCGCCGCCTGACCCCATCGGGGCATAATTTGTCCGGCGAGACTGGTTAGAGGAGGTAAAATTTTATGTACGCGATTTTCGAGAACGGCAGCAAACAGTACAAGGCGTCGGTGGGCGACCTTATTAAGGTTGAAAAGCTTGACGCAGCCGTCGGCGCGACCGTCGAGTTCCCCGTCGTTCTGACGGCGGACGAGAAGGGTATTCAGGTGGGCGCCGAGGTTGAAAAGGTCAAGGTGGTTGCCGAAGTGGTCTCTCAGGGCAAGGAAAAGAAGATAATCGTCTTCAAGTACAAAGCCAAAAAGAACGAGAGGAAAAAGCAGGGGCACAGACAGCCCTATACCCAGATAAAAGTCGTATCCATAGGCGCGGCGAAAAAGCCCGCGAAGGCTAAGAAGCCCGAAGCTGCCGAAGATAAGGCAGAGTGAATTTTCAAGGAGGAATAATTATGTTGTTTTTACGTTTATTCGCCCATAAAAAAGGTACAGGCTCGTCGCATAACGGCAGAGACAGCAACGCGAAGCGCCTCGGAGTAAAGCGCGCGGACGGACAGGTTGTGCCCGCGGGCAATATCCTCGTCAGACAGCGCGGCACCAAATTCAAGCCCGGCAACAACGTCGGCATAGGCAAGGACGACACGCTGTTCGCGCTTGTCGAGGGCGTTGTGAAGTTCGAGAGAGTGGGCAAGGACGGCAAGCAGGTTTCGGTTTATCCCGTTCAGAAAGAAGCTGCCGCAGAATAAGTTTTTTAAAGCGAGGGTTTGATTTACGCCCTCGCTTTGATTTTAAAAAAAGGTAATATATGTTGCATGTTTTTCCCCTGCGCGACCAAAACAGGGCGCAGTTTTGCAAGTTGTTTGAAGATTACTACCTCGAGCTCGGCTGTGAGGACGACTGTAAGCACCTCTTGGACGAGTACGTTTTGCCCGACCTTCTGGCGGGGCTTTTGAGAATCGACCTCATTGAGGACGGGGGCGAGACGTGCGGGTTCGTAATCTACCAGAAAGACGACATAGACAACGACTGGAACTTTAAGGAGGGCTGGGGAGATATAAGGGAAATTTACATTGCTCCCCCCTTCCGCGGCAGGGGGAACGGCAGATTTTTGCTGTACACCGCCGAGATGAAATTGAAAGAGAGCGGCGTTGAAAGGGCGTACTGCCTGCCCGCCGAGGGTGCGAAAGCCTTCTTTTCGGCTTGCGGGTACGAGGAGACGGAAGAATATTCCGAAGAATTGGACTGCCCCGTGTTTATAAAACTAAGCCTTGAAAATGGCTGCAAAAATCACGGATAATTTTGGGGCGCGACCGCAAAAATATCAATATATATGCAAAAAAACGGCATTTTTCAAAATCTCCGCCCGAAATTTCGGGCGGAGATTTTTAAACGTAATCATAATAAATTTTCAGGCGACGGCGGGCTTTTCGGGAGATTTTTTCTTCTTCTCCTTTTTGAGTTCCTTTTCAAGCTCGTCGCAGGCTTCCTGCAATTCTTCGGCGGTCTCGGCGATCTCTATTCCGTCGAGAATATTCTGCAATTTATACTCGTCGGAGAGATACTTTATGGTCTGATAGCCGATGACGGTGGTCAAAGTGCCGTTTGTAAGCCCCTGCACTGACGAGTCGACGACGGCGGAGATAGCCGAGCCCAAGATGGGAATACCCTTGACGGCGTCGCCCATGGTCTTGACGACGGTGTTGCCGAGCTGCAAGCCCGCGACGCCGTAGGAAATGAGGGAATTTTGCAATACTCTGAAGAAGATTTTTGCGAGCTTGGCGTCCGACGGGCGGAAACCGTATAAAAAGACGAGGTCCTTTATAAGCTGAAGATTGACGAAGATGACGAGGGCGGCGTCCACCTTTGCCGTGGGGGAGATTGCCGAATACATTGCCGAACGCAGCGAGCTCTTGAAGATCATCTCCTTTGCGGACTTCTTCACGGAACCCGTGTAGAGTTCGGTTAAAGTGCGCTTTATTCCCTCTTCGTCGCCCGTGTTCATGGCGATGGCAAGGCGGCCGACCACCTCGGAATTATACCAGCCCACTCCCTCTACCTTTGACGTCAAATCGATAATCTTCGCGGCGACGTCGTGACGAACCTTTTTGTTGTGCTTTTGGGCTTCACGCGCGGTGAATTGGTTGACGTTGGTCACAAAATAGGGGGCTTTTACAATCTTTATAAGGGGAACTATGTAGACGAAGATATACAAAAGGACGCATACGCCCGCCGCGCCGTAACCCGCATATTCGTTGAATTCGTACACGCGCGCCGCGACGAGGAACAAAAGGACGAACAAAAATACGCCTATACCCGCCGCGACGAGGCGCAAAAACCACTTGGCGGTGCGGACGTTTTCGCGCTTGACATAGCGCTGTTCGTACTCGTATATGGTGAGTTTGCCGCTCGCGGGTTGGGCGGCTTTCGCCTTCTTTTTGTCCTCGGACTGAGCCGCGTTTGCGGGCGAGGGATTGATTGCCGCCTGCGCCGCCGCCTGTGACGCGACGCGGGAGATATTTTCGGCGGACTTTTGCTGTTTGGATTTCATATAAATTCTCCGAAGGGGGTTAGCCCCGATGACTTTTATAATATCATTATAGCACTATTGTCAAGCAATGGCAAGCGGGGAAGAGAAATTGACAATTGTTGGGAGGGGGATACTCCCGAAACAATCTTCTCTCCCCCTTTGAAAGTGGGAAAGTTATATTAAGGTGAGATTATTAGAAATGCCAACCGAGACCACGAGGGGATTCTTCCACTCAATCGAACCTGCTTCGCAGGATTCTCATTCGGTCAGAATGACAACTCTCTCCAACATTTAAAAATAATTAATACAATATGACCAAGCTCGATAAGGAAGCGGCACAGAGATGCGAGCAGAACAAGGAGCCCGCGGATTGTCCCGATGGGAGCGTACAATGAAGTACGTAACCGAGGGCAAACGCAAGGGCGACACAGTTATGCGACGCATATATGCGCCGCCCCAAATAAAAAAATGCGGCATATATCGCCGCATTTTTTTAATCAATATTTGTCTCGAGGGGTGTAGGTGGTGTGCAATAATTGATGCGACCTCTCCCCCAACGGCTTGCCCAAAAATTCCTTGTAGAGCATTTCGATTGCGGGGGTCTCATGCGAGCAGCGATACTTGCTGTCGGAGTCGTGGTCGTACAGAGCCTGCGCGCGCACCGTCTTTAAGTCGATACTGTTGCGGATTTCGTCGTGGACGTAGGGCTGTCCGCCGCCGTTTATGCAGCCGCCCGGACATGCCATTACCTCGACAAAGGTATAGTCCTTTTTGCCGCTCTTTATCTGTTCGAGCACCTTCCTCGCGTTGCCCAGACCGTGGGCTACCGCGACCTTGACGGTGGAACCGCCGACGGTATACTCCGCTTCCTTTACGCCGCGGACGCCGCGCACTTCCTTGAATTCAATGGGCGCGCCCTTGCCGCCGAGGACGTATGCCGCAGTGCGGAGAGCGGCTTCCATAACGCCGCCCGTCGCGCCGAATATCGCGCCCGCGCCGCTGGCGACGCCAAAGGGCGTATCATACTCGCCGTCGGCAAGATTTGCAAAGTCTATACCCGCTTCCTTTATCATCTTGGCGAGTTCGCGGGTGGTTATAGCCGCGTCGGTGTAGTGACCGAGTTCGTCGCGGGTTATCTCGAACTTCTTCGCCGTGCAGGGAATGACCGAGACGACGTATAAATTTTCGGGCTTTATGCCCTCTTTCTGACAATAATAGGTTTTGAGGACTGCCGAAAACATCTCCTGCGGGGATTTGCAGGTGGAGAGGTTGGGCAAGAATTCGGGATAATAGTGTTCGGCGAACTTGACCCAGCCGGGGCAGCAGCTCGTGAACATGGGGGTGACCCCGCCGTTCATTATCCTATGCAGAAGTTCGTGCGCCTCCTCCATTATGGTGAGGTCGGCGGTGACGTCCATATTGAAGCACTTGACGTCGCCGAGCTGTTTTATGGCGGAGACCATCTTGCCCTCGACGTTGGTGCCGACGGGCAGACCGAACGCCTCGCCCAGCGTCGCCTTGACGGAGGGCGCCGTGAAGAACACGACCTTCTTTTCGGGGTTGACTATTGCGCCCCAGACGTCGGCAATGTTGCTCTTTTCATAGAGGGCGCCGACGGGACATGCGACGACGCACTGCCCGCAATTTACGCAAGAGGTGTGCGCGAGAGAGACGTCGAAGGGCGAGCCGATGACCTTGGCGTAGCCCCTGTGTTTGGGACCTATTACTCCCACCGTCTGCAAGTTGCACGCGGCGACGCAGCGGGTGCACATTATGCACTTGGAATTGTCGCGGACGACAGAAGCCGACAGATCGTCGATGGGCTTCAAGTCGTGGTCGGTGCCGAATCTGTCCTCTTCCGCGTTGTACTCGAGGGCGAGCTTCTGAAGTTCGCAGTTCATCGAGCGGACGCAACTTAAACACTTCTTCTTATGGGTGGATAAAATCAACTCTATAGTGGTCTTTCTCGACTTCCTCACTTTGGGGGTGTTGGTGCGAACTTCCATGCCCTCGGACACGGGATATACGCAAGCGGCGACAAGACCGCGCGCCCCCGTCGCCTCGACGAGACACATGCGGCAGGAGCCGACGCACTGCACTCCCTTTAAATAACAGAGGGTGGGAATTCTGACGTTGGCGACCTTTGCCGCCTGCAATATGGTGGAGCCTTCGGGCACGCTGACTTCGATGCCGTTTATTTTAAGATTAACCATTTTTGACCTCACTTCTTGACGACAGCGCCGAACTTACAGCTGTCCAAACATTGTCCGCACTTGATGCACTTGGAAGTGTCTATCTCGTGTACGCTCTTGACCGCGCCCGAAATGGCGCCCGCGGGACATTTTCTCGCGCACATGGTACAGCCGCGGCACTTGGTGGGTTCGATATAATAGCTCAAAAGCGACTTGCATACGCCTGCGGGACATCTCTTTTCGTTGATGTGCGCCTCATACTCGTCGCCGAAATGCGCCATGGTGGAGAGAATGGGATTGGGCGCAGACTGACCGAGTGCGCAGAGCGAAGAGCTCTTCATGTGTTCGGCTATCTCCTTGATCTTTACAAGGTCGTCGGGTTCGCCCTTGCCCTCGGTTATCTTTTCGAGTATTTCGAGCATGCGCTTGGTGCCTATCCTGCAGGGGGTGCACTTGCCGCAGCTCTCGTCCGCGGTAAATTTTAAATAGAACTGCGCAATGTCGACCATACAGGTGTCCTCATCCATTACGATGAGTCCGCCGCTGCCCATCATGGAGCCGATGGAGACGAGATTGTCGAAATCCATTCCTATATCAATATATTTTGCGGGAATACAGCCGCCCGAGGGACCGCCCGTCTGTGCGGCTTTAAATGCCTTGCCGCCCGGAATTCCGCCGCCGATATCGTAAATTATGGTGCGGAGAGTGGTGCCCATGGGCACTTCGACAAGTCCGACGTTCTTTATCTTTCCGCCGACGGCGAACACCTTGGTGCCTTTTGATTTTTCGGTGCCTATGCCCGCGAACCACTTGCCGCCCTTTAAGATTATGGGGGAGATATTCGCCCACGTTTCGACGTTGTTCAGAACTGTGGGCATCTGGAATACGCCGCACTGCGCCGAGAACGGGGGACGGGGACGGGGCTCGCCGCGGTGACCTTCGATGGACGCCATGAGAGCCGTCTCTTCGCCGCAGACGAAGGCGCCCGCGCCGAGACGGACGTGGATATCGAAATTGAAGCCCGTGCCCAATATATCTTTGCCGAGAAGCCCCAAATCCCTTGCCTGCTTTATCGCTATATTCAGCCTTTCGACGGCGATGGGATATTCCGCGCGGACGTATATATAGCCCTCGTCCGCACCGACGGCATAGCCCGCTATCGCCATGGCTTCGAGCACGGTGTGGGGGTCGCCCTCCAATACGGATCTGTCCATGAACGCGCCGGGGTCTCCTTCGTCGGCGTTGCAGCAGACGTACTTTTTGTCGCCCTCGGCGTCGCGCGTGAACTGCCATTTAAGA
>CANRKX010000039.1 GCA_947631325.1 uncultured Clostridia bacterium
CGACCCTTTCAAGGGTAGCAAGTAACAAATGCATGGCTGGCAGGCCGATTCTCCGGCGCACTTGTGCGCAGCCTGTAACGATTAGGGCTTTGCCCGAAAATGAAATACCACCCGCTATGCGGGTGGATTTTTATTAGAAGATAAGTGTTATATTGAGCGGGAATTGAACGAAAATCACAATAATTGAAAAATACCTTGAATTCGGCGGATTATAGTTGGGATTTGAAGGGGTTTGTGTTAGAATGTAAAAAAACTGTGGGGGCGTGGAAATGTTCAAGCTTTCGAAGAGCAAATACACAAGATTTTGCCAATGTCCGAAGATGGTGTGGCTGGATAAAAACAAGCCTTATCTTGCCGCCGAGGACGAGGCGCTTAAGAGGAGGTTCGAGGAGGGTAACGAGGTTGGCGACCTCGCCATGGGGCTTTTGGGCGATTACGTAGAGGTGACCACTTTGCACGGCGACGGGTCGCTCAATATTCCCGCCATGCTCGCAAAGACAAGGGAGAAAGTTGCGGCGGGGGAGCGCAATATCTGCGAAGCTTCCTTTCAGGCAAAAAACTGCTTTTGCGCCGTGGATATCCTGCACCCCGAGGGCGACGGTTACGCTATATACGAAGTAAAATCGAGCACGCACACGAGCGAGGTGTATCTTTTGGACGTCGCCTTTCAGAAGTGGGTGGTTGAACAGGCGGGCTTGAAGGTCACGGGAGCATACGTCGTGCACATCGATGACGGCTATCTTAGAAAGGGCGAAATAGATATTCATAAACTCTTTAAAATTGAGGACGTTTTAAATTCCATTCAGCCCTACTATGACGACGTTGAGGGCAACGTAGCCCGCGCGCGGGAATATATGAGACAGATTGAGGAGCCCGAGATGAAGTTGGGCTGCCAATGCAATAATCCATACGCCTGCGCCTATTGGCATCACTGCTCGCGCAATCTGCCGAGCCCTTCGGTGTTCGATTTATATCGCATGTCGTTTGAGAGGGCTTGCGAATATTATGACGGCGGCATAGTGACTTTTGAGGATTGTTTAAGGGGCGGGATTAAACTTACGGAAAGGCAATCGACGCAGATAAAATATGCGCTTGACGATTTGCCGACCTTCGTAGATAAGGCGGGCGTTAAGAAATTTTTGGAGAGCTTGTGGTATCCGCTGTACTTTTTGGACTTCGAGACCTTTCAGACCTGCCTGCCGCCGTACGACGGATTAAAGCCCTTTCAACAGGTGCCCTTTCAGTATTCGTTGCACTATATTGCGGGGGCAAATGAAGAGTTGCGGCATAGGGAGTTTCTCGCGGACGAGAACTGCGACCCCCGCCGCGCGCTCGCCCAAAGACTGTGCGAGGACATTCCGTCGGGGGCTTGCGTGCTCGCCTACAACAAGGCGTTTGAGTGCACGAGGATTACGGAGCTTGCCAAAACTTTCCCCGATTTAGCCGATAAACTCATGCATATATGTGGCAATATCAGAGATCTTTTGGACGTCTTTCAGGGCGGTTTTGTGTACGACAGGGCGATGGGCGGGAGCTTTTCGATAAAGAGCGTTCTGCCCGCCATGTTCCCCGACGATCCCAATCTTAACTACCATAATTTGGAGGACGTGCACAACGGTTCGGAGGCGATGGACGCCTATTTGAGATTGAAAAAGTCGGGCGGAGAGGAGCGCAAAAAAATCCGCGAAAATCTTTTAAAATATTGCAAGCTCGACACGCTGGCGATGGTCAAGCTGTGGGAGAAATTGAAGGAGTTGACGCTTTAATATACATGAAAAATCAATTTAAGCAATTATGGCGGAGAGCGGTGGAGAGACGGTCGAAAAATACGTTTTTACCCTTCTTTTCGGACGACGAAAAGGCGAGGTTGAAGCATGAGATTAAGATAATCGAAGAGACGAACAGTTTGGATTTAATTATCTCCTTTATTGAAAAGGCGGACGAGGCGAAAAACAGGGGCGATTATTACGTCGAGGGCAGGGCGAATTGCAGTTTTTTGCTTTACGCCGTCGGCGCTACCACGGTAAATCCCCTCTTTACGCAAGCGCCCTTCGAACTCTTCATAAATCCCCTTTTAAAGGAGGAGCCGCAATTTGAAATAGTCTTCTCCCCGAAGTATAAATTTACGCCCGAAGAGGGGGAGATGGAGTTAGATAAATTTATAATATACAGAGCTGAAAAACTCGGGCTTTTGGGGGCAGGGCAGTTTGAAAAGGACTGCCGCACGCCGACCGCGGCGAGATATCAATTCGTGCAAGAGGTAGTTTCGGAATCCGAGGGAAAGATAATCTGGTACGAACAGGCGATTGAGCTTCTCTCGCGCATGGGCGGCTTTTCATACGCCCAAGCCGACCTCTTGGGGAGGACTTACGACGGGGGCTTTTCGGAAAGAGACAGTCGGTTCACCCAGCCTAAATTAAAATTTATAGAGCGCGCGGTGCAGGCGGGATACAGTAGTGAGTACGCAAGCGAATACTTCCGCTATATCTTTAAAAGGCTGTCCAATTGCAATTTGCCGCTTAAATCGCACGTCGCCGCCGAGGTGTTCGGGAAGGATATATAATATTTATGACGGGCAAATTTCTTGCATATATTTTAAGGCACAATCCCGCGGCTTGCGGCGTTGAATTGGATAGAGAGGGCTGGGCGGACGCGGACGCGCTTTTATCGGGGCTTAATAGGTCGGGCAGGGCGATAAATTTTGATATGCTTGAAGAAATCGTCGCAAACGATGAAAAGGGGAGGTTTGAGTTTAACGCCGACAGGAGCAAAATACGCGCGGGCTACGGTCATTCGCTGCCCGTCGATTTGGGATTGCGGGCGGAAACCCCGCCCGACATTTTATACCACGGCACGGCGAAGAAATATCTGGATAGCATAAGACAAGCGGGGCTGGTAAAAAAGAGCCGCAACTTCGTCCATCTGTCGCCCGAAAAAAGCATGGCAAAAGAGGTCGGGGCAAGGCACGGGGATTGCGTTATCTTGAGGATAGGTGCGGGGCAAATGGCAAAAGAGGGCTATAAATTCTATAAAACGGCAGGGGTAATCTGGCTTACCGAAGGGGTCCCCGTAAAATATATCGATTTTAATTTGAATGATTGAATTTTTGGGGTATTGACTGCCGCGAAAAATTTTGATAAAATAACAGAGATTTAGGAGAAAAAATTATGGAAGAAACTATCACGAAAGAAATAGATATAAATGAATGTGTATTCAACTTTGTCTATGGCGAAGCGATGAAGGACGCGGTTATGCAAGGGGCTTATAAGGGCGGTAAAAAAATTCTATTCAATCTTTCGGAGTTTGGCGATTTGCGCTTTGATGTAAAAAGTTTTATTGATAATGTGTTGGGCGGAAAATTTGCCGAACAGAAAACATATGACGACGATTTTCTTGATACGGCAAGAAAAGTTTGCGATAAAATCAATGGCAGAGTTGGAAACGAAAAGGGACCCGGAAATAGTTGGTTTTCTTTCGGAAACGCGCAAAAATTATTGAATATAATGCTTAAATATTATTACATAACTTGCAACGGCAATGAAGGCAGGGAGAAATTCCGCTATTGTCATTGCCCGATGGATCGGATAATGCTTAAAAAAGTATGGGATGAATGCAATTGCGGATTGCGCACTATACAGAGAATGAGAGATTACGAGAAAAAAAGGACCGTTTTTACGGAAAGTAGTTGGGGCACGGAAGATTTTGAAGTGGACGAGAAATCCGAGAGGGTCTATCCCAAAAGATATTTGGCATTTCAAGACGCGGTAAAGGAATTGGCGAAAATGAAAGGTATTTCACCCATAGAATACGATTACAGCGAGTGGGGAAATCAATAAAGCGGGGAATGAAGATAATTTTTCTCGATATCGACGGCGTGTTGAACTGCAAGACTTCCCGCTCGCGCTGTGGGGGATACGTCGGAATCGACGACGATAAACTTTCACTGTTGGCGGAAATCGTGCGCGAGACGGGCGCGGAGATTGCGCTCGTATCGACGTGGAAGAACAATTGGCAAAAATCCGAAAAAGATAAATTCAGACAGGACAGCCTTGCCAACTATCTCGACGAAAAATTCAAGAGGTACAATCTTAAAGTCTATGACAAGACTTCGGACAGCCGCGACGGGCTGTATTTCAGCCGCGGAGAGAGTATTCTCGACTTCATATATCGAAACAATGTCGAAAATTATGTCGTATTGGACGACGTGCAATTTGACTATGACGGGTGCGGGCTTACGGACAATCTTGTCAAAACGGATATAAAGAGCGGCCTGACGCCTATAAACTCCGCGCGCGCCAAAGAAATTCTGAACGGGCGAGAACGACAGCCCGAAAGATTGTGGTTATATAATAAAAATATGCATATATATTAAAAAAACAGTATGATTGCACTCTCCGACGAACAACTGAATTTTATCGACGTCGCCATGCGGGGCGAGAATATTTTGGTGGACGCATGTATAGGAAGCGGCAAGACGACCGCTATACAGCGTCTTTGCGACGAGCTGCCGCACGATAAAAAAATACTCTATCTCACCTACAACAAGCTTTTGAAAATCGACGCGCGCAACAAGATAAAAAAGCGGAACGTCACCGTCACGAACTATCACGGGTTTGCCTATTCCATGCTCAAAAAGCGTAATATCGCCGCGGGAATTCCCGATTTGATTCAGACTTTCTTAAAGGTGAAGCCGCCCGTGCCCCGATACGACGTACTCGTCCTCGACGAATATCAGGACATAGAGCAGGAATTTGCGGAGATGCTTGAATACGTCAAGGCGTGCTCGCCGAATATGCAGATAATCGCCGTGGGGGATATGGAACAGAAGATATACGACAAGACCACCCTCGACGTGCGGCGATTTATCCGGGAGTTTTTGGGGGATTGCCGCCGTCTAAACTTTACGAAGTGTTTCCGACTTTGCCCGAATCATGCGGCAATGCTCGGGCGAGTATGGCAAAAATCCATAATCGGCGTCAATGAAAAGTGCATCGTGTCGGACATGGACAGGGAACAAGCCGTCGCCTTTCTCTCCTCGCAAAAACCCAAAGATATATTGTGTTTGGGCTCGCGGACGGGCGATATGTCATACGTTTTAAACAGATTGGAAGAGGAATATCCCGCAGATTTCAATAAATCTACCGTCTATGCCAGCATACAGGACGACGACGGCAACAGGGCGGTAGACCCCGACGGCAGTTGCGCAATATTCACCACCTATGACAGCAGCAAGGGCTTGGAACGGAAAATATGTGCGGTGTTCGACTTCACCGAAAATTATTGGGGAAGCCGCATATCAAAGCCCCAACAATCTTATGAAATCTTGCGCAATATCTTCTGCGTGGCGGCGAGCCGAGGGAAGGAGAGGATAATATTCGTTTCGGACGGGGAGCAAAAGCTGTCCGAATCCACCCTGTCGCAAAGACCCCAAACGAATGATAATTTCGGTGCGATGGACATATCTTCCATGTTCGACTTCAAATTTATCGAAGATGTGGAGAGGTGCTATTCGCTGTTGGAGCTGACGCCCTTAAAGAGCGCGGACAGCGGAATAATAAACATAAAAAACCGAGACGGGCTCATCGACTTGTCGCCGTGCATCGGAACTTTTCAGGAAGCCGCATATTTTGACGACTTCGATATAGACAAGGAAATCGACTTGTTTTTCGCGCTGCACCGCGACCTTATCTATCTTCAGACTGCGAAACTTGCGCGGCTGTCGCTCGAGAAGAAGATTTTGTTTTTGACCTCGCTGGAGACCAAGCAGGAAAGATACCGCCTGCAAGTTAAAACGCCCTTCGTGGAGAGGGGCGAAAGGAGAGCGCTGATGAGGCGATTAAAGGAGAGACTGCGGAAGGACGAGATTGTTCAAAAGTCGTGTTCCATTGCCTTTTTATCGCCATCGGGCGGCGTGGCGTTCGTGGCAAAGGGGCTGGCGGACGCGGTGAAAGACGACACGGTGTATGAATTGAAGTTCGTCTCCGAACTGACGCACGTGCATTTTCTTCAATGCGCTACATATATGGTCGCCCTCGGCTTGCCCAAAGGAGTGCTCTGGAACACGCGCGACAACGCTGCCGTACAGATAAAAATCCCCGATAAAAAGTCGTTTTTGGACGCGGTTGCGAGGGCGGCGACCAAGGGCGCGCTGGAAAGATATTATGCGCCGGATGACTATGCGCCCGAGGGCACATGATGGAGAAGTTCATCGTAATCGACACCGAGACGACGTGGACGGACAGCGTCATGTCGATAGGCGCAGTGGTTGCCGACAGCGGCGATATGTCGCCCGTGGTGTCAAAATATTACATATTGGACCCCGAATATAAGGCGGGCGGAATGTATTCGAGACAGCTGATTTTAAGCGGCGCGGCAAGACCCATTGTCTGTTCGCGCGGCGACGCTATGGAAGGCATTAACGCGCTCATCAGGGAGAACGGCGTGAGCAAAATATTTGCATATAATGCAGTTTTTGACCGCAGCCATCTGCCCGAGCTGGCGCATGTGCGGTGGTATGACATAATGAAATTGGCGGCGTATAGGCAATATAACCGCTCAATACCATGCGACGCGCCGCTGTGTTCCACGGGCAGGCTTAAATCGGGGTACGGCGTCGAGGCGATAATGAGAATGTTGTCGGGCAACCCTCTCTATTGCGAGACGCACAACGCCCTGCTTGACACCCTCGATGAGCTGAAAATCATGTTGCTGTTGGGCTATGATATCGGGGAATATCTTTAAAAATCATTGCGTCGGGGGATGTGGGTTAAAGTTAATTGTATTTTTGCGGAGCCGCGGGGCGAAAACTTTTTCGCCCCGCGGCGATTTTTTGTGAAGGCGGGCCTCGTCCAATGCTGTCATCCTGAGCGGCGAGCGGGCTGACCGCCACGGGCGCAAACCAGATAATCAAGCAGCTAAAAAAGGGCGACGACGAGAAGTGAGTGAAGGGTAATTCGCCTTCGGGAAAATAAGGGGGGGTGCGAAAAATTAAGGCGCGTAATCTAAGCAAAATGTGGGTTGCGTGTATATTAAAAAGGCAAGCCGCGTTTGGCTTGCCTTATAATTAAAAACTCAAAGTCTTAATCGGCTAATAAGGCGATTAAGGCTTTTTTCTTTGCGGGCGATAATTTTCTGAATCCGTCCAACAATATTTTTTCTTGTGCGGAAACCGCCTCTTTTTGTTCATCGGTCAAAAAGAAAGCAGACGGGGAAATACCTAATCCTTCACATACCTTTTCCAATGTCTCTACGGTCAAACTGTTTCTGCTCAAAGCAGAAGATAAAGTTGATTGTGACATCCCCGATTTTTCAGCTAATTTATTGACCGACCACCCTCTTGCATTTCTTAATTCTTCAATTCGCTCGATTACATTCATACCAGCATTATATAATTTATTTACGTTAAGTTATTACCGAATATACGTTGACTTATTACCGTATTTACGTTATAATTATTGCGCAAATACGATAATTCAGACAAGGTGTATTCACAATGGCGGGCAATTCGAGTTTGAGGAAAGCCAATAAAGCAAAACAAGATGAGTTTTACACGCAGCTTGCGGACATTGAAAACGAATTAAAGCACTATAAAGAGCATTTCAGGGGCAAAGTCGTCTTTTGCAACTGCGACGACCCGTATGAGAGCAACTTTTTTAAGTACTTTGCAATGAATTTCAACTATCTCGGTCTGAAAAAGCTCATTGCGACCTGTTATGACGGCTCGCCCGTGGCATATACGCAACTTTCGATATTTGGGGAAGAGAGCGGAAAGACCTATTCCAACAATTTCCGCCGCGCGTATAAAATAGAGATTTCAAGCGTTGAGGACTACAACAACGACGGCGCGGTTGATTTGACCGACGTAAAGTTATTGTTGCAAAACAATAAAAACACACTCTCACTTTTAAAAGGCGACGGCGATTTCCGTTCCGAGGAGTGCGTTGAACTGTTAAAGCAAGCTGACGTTGTAGTTACCAACCCGCCCTTTTCACTCTTCCGCGAGTATGTTGCGCAACTTGTAGAGTATAACAAGAAGTTTTTGATTATAGGCAATCAAAACGCCATTACATACAAAGAAATTTTTCCTTTGCTCAAAGATAACGTAATGTGGTTAGGGCATCATTCGGGCGGGCAGACCTTTCAAGTGCCGTTCGATTTTGAACAGAACAATACTTACATTTCCAATGGTGTTAAATACGCAAAATTCGGCAATATATGTTGGTTTACCAATCTTGATACAGACAAACGGCACGAAGAAATGCAGTTTTACAAAAAATACACGCCCGAAGATTATCCTCAATACGATAATTACGATGCTATCGAAGTTTCAAGGGTTACGGATATACCGTGCGATTACGACGGGTTAATGGGCGTTCCCATAACTTTTCTCGATAAATACAACCCCAAGCAATTTGAAATTGTAGACGCAATAAACAGATATTCCCTGCTGGATATTTTTAATACAAATGAAAAAGTACGGAATATGAAGTCCCATACCTGCAATATAAACGGGCAAGCCAAATATTTCAGAATAATCATAAGGAGAAAAACAAATGCAGATTGAATTGAAAGAAATTACGGTGCGCGAAGTGGTAAACGGATATAAGGACAGTGCCGAAGAGGGTGTTGTGGGCTATGGCGGCAAGTTGAATATCCGCCCCGCGTTCCAACGGGAATTTGTATATAAAGAAAAACAGCGTAACGCCGTAATTGAAACCGTTACAAGAGGTTTTCCCTTAAATGTTATGTATTGGTCGGAAACCGAAAACGGCGAATACGAGCTTTTGGACGGTCAACAGCGCACTTTGAGCATTTGCCAATATGTAAACGGCGATTTTTCGGTAGACAGCCGAGCTTTTCATAACCTGACAAAAGAGGAACAAGACCAAATACTCGACTATAAGCTGATGATTTATGTCTGTAAAGGACAGACGAAAGAAAAGTTGGATTGGTTTGAAATCATAAATATCGCGGGCGTGGAACTAAAACCACAGGAGCTCAAAAATGCCTTTTATACGGGCGAGTGGCTGACGAGCGCGAAAAAGTATTTCAGTAAAAACGGGTGCGTTGCCTATCATCTGGCAAACAAGTACATTACGGGTGAAGTCAACCGCCAGGATTATCTGGAAACGGCTTTAAAGTGGATTTGCGCAAGGGAAAACAAGTCTATCCGCGACTATATGGGAGAGCACCAACACGATAAGCACGCCACGCCTTTATGGCAGTATTTCCAACAGGTTATAAATTGGGTAACTAATATCTTCCCCAAATACCGCAAGGAAATGAAGGGGCTTGAATGGGGGTTGATGTATAATAAATACGGCGGCAAAACTTACGACCCGCAGGAATTGGAACAAAAAATATCAACTCTTATGCAGGACGACGATATAACAAAGCGTTCGGGCATATACGAATATTTATTGAGCGGCAATGAAAAGTATTTAAATATACGCGCCTTTACCGACAACGAAAAGCGCAAAGTTTACGAACGGCAAGGCGGGATATGTCCACTTTGCGCGGCAGAACACAGAGAAAAAACTCATTACGAAATAGACGAAATGGAAGCCGACCACATAACGCCGTGGCGCGAGGGCGGCAAGACTGACATTGATAACTGCCAAATGCTCTGCAAGGAGCACAACAGGCGCAAGTCAGATACATAAATGGGAAAAGGGGCGGTTTTTTGTTAACGCTTATCTCCACCATAAAAAAGCAGGTGCCTTGCGCACCTGCTTTTTTATGGTGGAGCACCGCGTCTCAAAGTCGAACACGGTACAATCACCCATAGGGCTCCCGAAAAAGATTTGCGCAGCAAAGATTTTTTGGGAAAAGGAGCCGCAGGCGTTAAAAGCATAAGGGTTGCCCTTAGGCAACCCTTTGCAAAATGCGCCTTGCGGCGACATGGTGGAGATAAGCGGGATCGAACCGCTGACCTATGCGTTGCGAACGCATCGCTCTACCAACTGAGCCATATCCCCGATTGGATTTTCGATTCGGGCAATCCCGAAAGCGTATGTATTATACTATATTCCTTTCAATCCGTCAACATTATTGAGGGGGATTTCGGGGAGAATTTTGCCAAGGGGGATTGGAAGAGAGGGAAAGGAGTTGACAAGAGGGCGAAAATGGGATATTCTTATTAGGCGGAGATATGAGGGGCAACCTCAAAAGCAATACGGAATAATACCATGGAAGAAAATATATACAAGAGCTTTGTCACGATACTAAACGAAGAACTTCTGCCTGCGATGGGCTGTACCGAGCCGATTGCGGTGGCGTACGCGGCGGCGTATGCCCGCGAAGTGCTCGGCACTATACCCGAAGAGGTTGACGTGAAGGTGAGCGGGAACATATTGAAGAACGTCAAGGGCGTCGTCGTGCCCGGGACGGGCGGAATGAAGGGGATAATTTCCGCCGTGGCTGCGGGGATTGTGGCGGGAGACGCCAAAAAAGAGCTTGAAGTAATTTCGGGGCTGACGCCATCCGACAGAGAAAAAATATCAATATATATGCAAAAAACGCCCATTATCGTCGGAAAATCCACCTCGGAATGTGTGTTCGATATCGCCGTTGAAGTGCGCGCGGGCAAGCAACAGGCGGCAGTCAGAATAACGGGACATCACACCAATATCGTGAGGGTTGTGAAGAACGGGCAGGACCTTTTGAACAGGGACGGCGGCGAGGAGACGAGCGAGCCTTCGGGGGCGGACAGGAGCCTTTTAAGCGTTGAAAATATCGTAAAATTTATTAAAGAGGTCGACCTTAAAGACATTGAGGGGCTGATTGAAAGGCAGATTGCCTACAACACCGCCATTGCCGAGGAAGGGCTTAAGAACGACTACGGCGCGAGGGTCGGGAAGGTGCTTTTGAAGGCGTTCGGAGAGGGCGTTGACAACCTTGCCAAGGCTACGGCGGCGGCGGGGTCGGACGCGAGAATGAACGGCTGTGCGCTGCCCGTCGTCATCGTTTCGGGGAGCGGAAATCAGGGAATGGCGGCTTCTCTTCCCGTCATCGTATATGCGAGACACTTGAACGCTCCGCGCGAAAAGCTGTTGCGGGCGGTGGCGTTATCAGACCTGATAACAATACATTTAAAGACGGGGATAGGCAGGCTTTCGGCGTACTGCGGGGCGGTCAGCGCGGGCTGCGGCGCGGGCGCGGGCGTGTGCTTTTTATACGGCGGCGACGTTGCGGAAATTTCGCGCACCATTGTCAACGCGGTGGCGATTGACTCGGGGCTCATCTGCGACGGGGCGAAGTCGAGCTGTGCGGCGAAGATAGCTTCGGCGGTAGAGGCGGGGCTTTTAGGCATGGAGATGGCGAAAAACGACCTCTGCTTCCCCTCGGGCGACGGAATTTTGGGCGAGTGCGTGGAGAACACCATTGACAACGTGTGCGACGTCGCCAAAAACGGCATGCGCGAGACGGACGAAGAGATAATCAAACTGATGATAAAAAGCTGCAAATAAGCGTATTTAATTTATAGAGCGGTGCGGGCGACAACCTGTCGCCCGCACCGCTCATTTTTTTAATATATATTGATATTTTCGGGTCTATCTTTGACTTTCAATCGCCGTCGTAAAAGGACTTCAGGGCGGGATAGAGACGGCGGAATTTTTCATATTTTTTATCATATTCCGAAGATAACCCCGCGTCGGGAAGGATGAGACCGTCGAACTTTATAAGGCGGTTGCAGGCTTCGAAGACGTTGGGATAGAGTCCGTCGGCGACCATTGCAAGTATCGCCGCGCCATAGGCGGGCCCCTCTTCGGCGCGGGGGATTTTTAGGGTGAGATTGAGGGCGGAGGACAAAATTCTTCGCCAGAG
>CANRKX010000040.1 GCA_947631325.1 uncultured Clostridia bacterium
CGCTTCGCTCCGCTCAGGATGACAGCAGGAAACGAGCGGGATTCTCAATCGCTCTGCCGTTTCCCCAAGGGAACCCTCGGCAGGGCTTCGGGCAAAGCCCTCGCGCAGGATGACAGGTTGGGACGGGCGCGTTTTTTGCTCATCACGTACCGTTGCCAATCATAAGCCGTGCCAATAGGACGCCGCGGCACAGAGATGCGAGCAGAACAAGAAGCGCGAGGAACAAATAATAAGGTGGGATTATTTAGAAATAGTCGCCGAGACCACCATGGGATCCCTCGACTCTATCGAACTCGCTATCGCGAGATTCTTAATCGCTCGGGATGACAACAGGAAACGAGCCGCGAAAATAATATTATAAAATAATAAATCAAAGATTCTTTGTAAGAAAATCTTTTAACTCTTCGGCGGTGCCGAAGCCGATGGACTTGTCGACAAGTGCGCCCGACTTGAATACGCCGACAAAGGGGATGCTCATTATGCCGTAGCGGACGGCAAGTTCGGCGTTTTCGTCGATATCCACCTTGACAAATTGGGCGCGGTCTTCAAATTCGCCCTCGAGCTTCTCCAATACGGGCGCGAGCATGCGGCAGGGCCCGCACCATGTGGCAAAAAAGTCGCAAACCACGGGTTTTTCGGATTTTAAAAGGCTGTCAAATTCTTTGACGTCAATCTTATTCATAGTTGCTCCTCCTTTAAGTATTTGCATATATCCTGCAATTTAACCGAGGCGGTTGAGCCGTCGGACATTTTCTTTATATTTACTATCCCCGACGAAAGCTCGTCGCTGCCGATGACGGCGACATACTTTGCGCCCAATTTGTCGGCATACTTTAACTGGGATTTTAAGGAGCGGTTCATATGATCTATCTCGCAGGAGACGCCGTTTTTGCGGAGTTGCTCTGCGATTTCAAGCGATTTAAGACGGGTCAAATCGTCCATTCCCGCAATATATATCGATATTTTCGGGGGATCGGGGAAGGGCGCGCCGACGCTGTCCATAAGTAGCATGAGCCGCTCGATACCCGCCGCAAAGCCGATTGCGGGGGTGTCGGGACCGCCGAGTTGGGCGACCAAGCCGTCATATCTTCCGCCGCCGCAGACGGTGCCCTGTGCGCCGATACTGTCGGTCACAAACTCGAAAACGGTGCGGGTGTAGTAGTCGAGACCGCGGACAATGCGGGGATTTACCTTGAAGGGGAGATTTGCCGAGGTCAGAATATCCTGCAATCTTTCGAAATGGGCGCGGCAGTCGGGGCAGAGATAGTCGGTAATTTTAGGGGCGGCTTGGGCAATCTTTTTGCAATCCTCCTCCTTGCAATCGAGAAGGCGAAGGGGATTTGTCTCGAAGCGGGTGCGGCACGTTTCGCAGACGCCGTCAAGATGAGGGCGGTAATAATCTTTAAGGGCTTGATTGTATTGGTTGCGGCATATTCTGCACCCAATGGAGTTGATTTCAAGCGAGACGTCCTTAATCTTCAACTTATTTAAAAAGGAGGACGCGGCGAAGATGACTTCGGCGTCCGTCTCGGGCGAGGGGGAACCGAATATCTCTATCCCGAACTGGTGGAACTCGCGAAGGCGGCCCGATTGGGGACGCTCGTAGCGGAAGGCGGGCGTTATATAGAAGGTCTTGACGGGGCTGGGCTGCGAGGAAAGGCCGTTTTCGATAAAGAGACGGACGGCGCCCGCGGTGCCCTCGGGCTTTAAGGTTATAGAGCGGTTGCCCTTGTCGAGAAAGGTGTACATCTCCTTGCCGACGACGTCGGTCGTCTCGCCCACGCCGCGGCGGAAGAGCTCGGTGTGCTCGAATACGGGCGTGCGGATTTCGGAGAGGTTGTAGACGCGGGCGACTTCGCGCGCCGCGCTCTCGATATACTGCCATTTGTAGCTTTGGGTGGGCAGAACGTCCTTCGTGCCCTTGGGGATATTTATCATAGATTGCTCCTTTTATTGGGGGGGCGAAATATTGGAATTGGGGGGATAATATGGTGGAAGAATAATAATTAGAAGTAGTCGCCGCATACTCGGGGGATCCTTCGACAGGCGCGCGGCGTTTACGCCGTGCGCCGCTCAGGATGACAGCACAGGACAAGCGGTTTTAAATGCTCATAGAAAGCCGCGGGGCGCGCAACCGCTAAGAGATTTCTGTGTACTTTACAGCACGTATTTCTTTAAATCCCTATCGGTATTCAACGTCGCCAAATGCTCTTCTACATACTGCGCGTTGACGTTGACCGTGACGACGGGATAGTCGTTGCCGCCCGCGTTGTAGGAAATATCTTCCAAAAGACTCTCCATAACGGTGTGCAGACGGCGCGCGCCGATATCTTCAGACGTCTCGTTTATCTCGGCGGAAATTTCCGCAATCTTCTCGATGGCGTCGCTCGTGAAATGCAGATCGATATTGTCGACGGCAAGCAGAGCCGCGTATTGGCGGGTTATAGACGTCTCGGGCTGGGTCAGAATATTGACGAAATCCTCCTTGGTCAAGCTCTTCAAATCTACCTGAATGGGGAATCTGCCCTGAAGTTCGGGGATTAAATCCTCAACCTTGGAGACGTGGAAGGCGCCCGCCGCGATGAAGAGAATGTAGTCGGTTTTGACGGGGCCGTACTTCGTCATGACCGTGCAGCCCTCGACGATGGGCAATATGTCGCGCTGGACGCCCTCGCGGGAGACGTCGGCGCCCTGATTGCCCTTGCCCGCTATCTTGTCGATTTCGTCGATGAAGATTATGCCGTCGTTCTCGGCGCGGCGAATTGCTTCGGCGGTGACGGCGTCGTTGTCGATGAGCTTGTCCGCCTCCTCCGCCATTATGAGATTTTTGGCTTCGCGAACGGTCAACTTGCGCTTTTTGGTCTTTTTGGGCATGCCCATTCCGCCGAAAATCGAACCTAAATCGATAGCCGCTCCGCTCCCCGGAGAGAGTTCGAGGGGCTTGGGCGCGTCGATGACGTCAATCTCTATCACGGTGTTGTCATACTTGCCCTCGTGGATGGCGTCGACGATATTCTGTTCGAATATCTCCTTGGCGAGTTCGCCGCGCTCGTCCTTCTTCATCTCGGCGAGTACCTTTGCTATACGCCTTTCGGCGACGGCGGTTGCCTTGAAGCTCACTTCCTGCGTCTTTTCCTCTTTTACGAGGCGGATGGCGCACTCGGCGAGGTCGCGGACCATGGATTCGACGTCGCGCCCGACGTAGCCGACCTCGGTATACTTAGTCGCTTCCACCTTTAAGAAGGGGGCTTTGACGAGCTTGGCAAGGCGGCGGGCTATCTCCGTCTTGCCGACGCCCGTCGGACCTTTCATGATGATGTTTTTGGGGGTGATTTCCTCCTGCAGTTCGGGCGAGAGCCGACTGCGCCTGTAACGGTTGCGGAGGGCGATTGCGACCGCCTTTTTCGCCTCATTCTGACCGATGATATGGCGGTTGAGTTCGTGTACGATTTGCTTAGGTGACAGATCCATTTTTTTGTCTCCTTTATTTTTTTAATGGGGTTGGGGGGGGATTGGGGGGAACAACCTTCTCTCCCCCGAACCTTGGGGTTCGGGTACTCTCCCCCTTCACGTTGTAAGGGGGAAAGGTATAATGAGGTAAAATTATTAGAAGTAGTCGCCGCATACCCCGTGGGATCCTTCGACAGGCGCGCGGCGTTTACGCCGTGCGCCGCTCAGGATGACAGGTTGGGAGTTGCTCATCATAAGCCGCGGTTCGGAGAAACGAGCGAGACAAGGAAAGCGAGCATTGACAAGGGGAGTTTACTAAAACGTAAATGACCCGAAGGCAAGCGGAGCTTGCGCGAGGGCGAAGCCCGACGCTTTGTAGAAAAATTTTTCGCTGTATAGAGAAAAATTTTTCACAAACACCGTATCGCGAAGTTTATACGAAGCGCGCTCGCGGGAGTCAGATGACCTCGCAACGAATATTATCGTTAGTGAAGACACAGATTTCGCTTGCTATCTTCAACGCCTTCTTCGCTATCTCCTCGGCGGGGTAGTCGGTGTTCTGATATAGGGCGCGGGCGGCGGCGAGGGCGTAATTTCCGCCGCTGCCGATTGCCGCGATGCCGTCGTCGGGCTCGATGACTTCGCCCGTGCCAGAGACAATCAAAAGGGTATCCCTATCGGCGACAATCATCAGGGCTTCGAGCTTTCTTACAGCCTTGTCCGACCGCCAGAGCTCGGCGAGTTCGACGGCGGAGCGCATGAGGTTGCCCGAGAACTTATTGAGCATCCCCTCGAACTTCTCGGAGAGCGAGAAGGCGTCCGAAACGGAACCCGCAAAGCCCAAAATCACCTTGCCGCCGTAAATTCTGCGCACCTTCTGGGCGCTGTTCTTGAAGATTACGCTCTCGCCCATGGTCACCTGACCGTCGCCTGCGATTGCCGTTTTGCCGTCCTTTTTGACGGCGCAGATTGTTGTTGCGTGAAATTCAGTCATATTATACTCCGAACGCCTTAAAATAAGGCAGTTTTTTAAAGCGATTTTTTATATTCTTCCATATCCCTGAGCGCGCGCTCGGCTAAAAGGCGATATCTTTCGCGCTTGTCGCGCACTTCCCTTTCAAGGGGCGCGAGTATGCCGAAGTTGGCGTTCATGGGCTGGAAATTATCCGAAAATGTAGATATATGTGCAGATAACGCCCCCAAAACGGTGGTGGCAGGCGGAATTGCCGCATCGCGGTTTTTGAGCTTTTGCATAAGATTGATTGCCGCGAGGATGCCGCTTGCCGCGCTCTCGACATATCCCTCCACCCCCGTCATCTGACCCGCGAAAAAGATTAGGGGGTCGCTTTTTAGGGAGAAGTCGGCATTTAAGCACTTGGGGGAGTCGAGATAGGTGTTGCGGTGCATGACGCCGTACCTTAAAAATTCGGCGTTTCTGAGGGCGGGGATCATGGAGAAAACCCGCTTTTGCTCGGCAAACTTTAAATTGGTCTGGAAGCCGACGAGGTTGTATGCCGTGCCCGCGGCGTTCTCCTTGCGCAGTTGCAGGACGGCGTAATACCTTTTGCCCTCTTCATCCTTTAAGCCGACGGGCTTCAACATGGCGAAGCGCAGGCTGTCGCGCCCTCTCTCCGCCATTACCTCGACGGGCATGCAGCCCTCGAAAATCTCCCTCTTTTCAAAGGAGTGAAGGGTGGCGCGTTGGGCGTTTAAGAGCTCGGTGACGAATAAATCGTACTCTTCCCTCGTCATGGGGCAGTTGAGATAGTCGTCGCCGCCCTTGCCGTATCTGTCGCCGAAAAAGCAATGATCAAAGTCTATACTGTCGCGCGAGACGATGGGCGCGGAGGCGTCGAAAAAGTGCAATTGCCCCCCGCATATAGCCGAAATACTGTTAAAAAGGCTGTCCGTGGTGAGAGGACCCGTGGCTATTATCGAGGGAGATTGGGGGACCTCTTTCACCTCTTTTGAAATTATAGTTATATTGGGATGTCGTTGAAGTTTTTCAGTGACGTATGCGGAAAATTCATCCCTGTCCACGGCGAGGGCGCCGCCTGCGGGAACGCGGGTATTTTCAGCCGCTTCCATGGTGAGGGAACCGAGAATTTTCATCTCCGCCTTTAAGAGCCCGCAGGCGTTGGAGAAGGGGTCGGCGCCCTTTAGGGAGTTGGAACAGACCAGCTCGCACAGATTTTCAGACGTGTGGGCGGGCGTGAATTTTTTGGGCTTTATGTCGTACAGCTCCACCTTATAGCCGCCGTTGGCGAGGGTGTAAGCCGCTTCCGAGCCTGCGAGCCCGCCGCCGATTACCTCTATCTTCATTCTTCGTCGGGAAGGGGCACCGAATAGTCGCAGTCCTTGGAGGAACACTTGAGCTTGCCCGCCTTCCTCACGAGATAGCCGTTGCACTTGGGGCACCTGTCGCCCGTGGGGACGTCCCAGCTTAAAAACTTGCAGTCGGGATAGCCCGTACAGCCGAAATATATCTTGCCCGACTTGGAGCGCATGCGGCGCATGGGCTTGCCGCAGTCGGGGCACTTGCCGTCCGTCTTTTCGCCCGCGCGCACTCCGCCGCCGACGTCGCGGGGCTTTTTGGCTCCGCAGTCCACGCACTCGAGATAGCTGCCGTACCTGCCCTTTTTGAGGACGAGCACTCCGCCGCACGAGGGGCACTTTTCCTTGGTGACTTCGGCGTCGATGGGCAATATCGTGGCACATTCGGGATAGTTGGGGCAGGCGAGGAATTTGCCGAACTTGCCGCTCTTTACGACCATATTTGCGCCGCAACGGGGGCAGATTACTTGGGAAACTTCGGTCTCGCTTTCGCTTATAATATTGGAACAGTTGGGGTAGTTGGAGCAGGCGAGATACTTGCCGTACTTGCCCTCGCGACGGATCATGGGGCTGCCGCACTTGGAACACTTAACTTCGGTCACCTCGTCGCCGTCGGTGGACGCCGCTTTGAGCTGGGCGGCAAAGCCCGGGTAGAAATCCGCAATGATCTTGTGCCAATCGCAGCCGCCGTCCTCTATCTTGTCGAGGTCGTCCTCCATTCTCGCCGTAAATCCGACGTCCATGATATCCTTAAAATATCTGACGAGCATGTCGCATATCTTATATGCAACCTCGGTGGGCTTCATATACTTGCCGTCCTTTTCGACGTACTTGCGCTTCGTGAGGACGGAGATGATGGAGGCATAGGTTGAAGGTCTGCCTATCCCCTTTTCCTCCATCGCCCTGACGAGAGAGGCGTCGGTATAGCGAAGAGGCGGGTGGGTGAATTTCTGTTCCTTAATAAGTTGCTTTAAGTCGAGCTCGTCGCCCTCCTTTAAAGGGGGGAGAAGTTTTGAGAGTTCCTCCTCTTCGTCCTTTTCCCTTACGTCCTGATATGCAGCGGTGTAGCCCGCAAATACCATGGACTTGCCCGAAGCTTTGAAGGTGTAGCCCGCGCTTTCGGCTTCTATCTGCATGGAAGAGTACTGAGCTTCGGTCATCTGGGAGGCGATAAACCTGTCATAGACCAGCTTATACACGTTGAAGTGCTTTCTGTCAAGGCTCCCCTTTACGCTGGCGGGGGTGACTTCGAGATTGATGGGGCGGATAGCCTCGTGTGCGTCCTGCGCGCCCTTCTTGGTGGCGTAATAGTTGGGTCTTTCGGGGGCGTATTCGTCGCCGAAGTTCTTCTTTATGAAGCCGAGGGCGTTTTCCTGCGCTTCCTTGGAAACGCGCACGGAGTCCGTCCTTATATACGTGATGAGGGCGATGTGGTCGCCGCCGACGTCCATGCCCTCATAGAGGTGCTGGGCGACGAGCATGGTCTCGGGCGAGGTCATGCCGAACTTGTTGGACGCGTCCTGCTGGAGGGAGGACGTGGTGAAGGGCGCGGGGGCGTGCTGTTTTACGATTCCCTTCTTAATCTTGGAGACTTTGAAGGAGCCCGCAAGGACCTTTCTTTCCACCTCTTCGGCGAGCTTTTGCCCCACGCTTGCGCCGTTCTTCTTATACTGATATACCGCCTTGAAGGGAGCGTACTTTGCAGCCCTGTCCTGAAGGGTGGCGGTGAAATTCCAATATTCGTCGGGAATGAAGGAAGTTATCTCCCTCTCCCTGTCGACAATCAAACGAAGGGCGACGGACTGCACCCTTCCCGCAGAAAGCCCGTTCTGGATGCGGTTGTTTAAAAGGGGCGAGAGCTTGTAGCCGACGAGCCTGTCCAATACCCTCCTCGCCTGCTGTGCGTCGACGAGGTTGTAGTTGATGCGGCGGGGATTTTTGAGGGCGTTCTGCACCGCGCGGGGGGATATCTCGTTGAACTCTATCCTGTGCTCGGCGTTTTCGTCCAGCCCCAACACCGTCTGCAGATGCCAGCTTATAGCCTCGCCCTCGCGGTCGGGGTCGGTGGCAAGGTAGACGTGGGAGGCGTTCTCCGCCTCGTGCTTTAAGCGCCTTATTATCTCCTTCTTGCTCGGCGTAATCTCGTACTTGGGCTCGAAGCCCGCAGTAATCTTCACGCCCAAAGATTTTTCGGGCAGATCGCGCACGTGTCCGCCCGACGCGTCGACGCGGTACTTGCCCTTTAAATATTTGGATATCGTCTTTGCCTTGGAGGGCGATTCCACGATTATCAGGTCCATATATTAAATCCTCCGTATATTTGGGGTTATTGATGTATTTTTAGGTCTTGGACGGCGGCTATATCTTGCAATAGCGGTTGCCGCCCATCCTTGCAATCTGTCTCTTTATTTCGAGCGAGGAGAGCACGGGAATCAACTTAAAGGCGGGCTTTTGAAGCTTTTCGGCTATCTGTATGACGGCGCAATCCCCCTCATCTGCGAGGACGGAGAGCACCTCGCGCTCCTCATCGGTCAAAATTACAACTTCGCGCTTTGCCGCGGCGATATGATAAAAGTTAAGTATATCTTCGGCGCGGTCGACGAGGTTTGCGCCGCGCTTTATAAGGGCGTTGCAGCCCTCGCCCGAGTCCACGCCCGGGTTATAGGGAAGGGCGAAGAGGTCGCGCCCGTAATCTATGCAGTAGTTTGCCGTTATGACGGCTCCGCTCTTTACGCCAGCCGACACAATCAGCGTGCCCTTCGAGAGGGCGGCGATTATGCGGTTGCGGACGGGGAACATGTAGTTGCGGGGCGGGGTTGCGGGGAAGTGCTCGGATATAACGAGCCCCTCCTTTTCCGCCCTTTGTACTATGGGACCCGACGTGCCGTTTAAGGCGAAGTCGTGACCGTATGCGAGGACGCATATGGCCCTGCCCTCAGGAAGCGCACCCTCGAGGGCGGCGCAATCGGCGCCCAACGCGTGACCCGAAACTATGGTGAAGTGCGGGGAGAGTTCGGAAGCTATCTTCCTGCACAACTCCGTCGCCCACGCCGCCGTGCGCCTTGAGCCGACGACGGAAAGACATCGGGTTTTGAGTAACGCCGTATTGCCCTTGCAAAATAGCACTGCGGGCGGGTCGGGAATGAGCTTCAAGCCCTCGGGATAGCCCTCTGAAAGGCAGGTGACGCAACTTATCCCCCGACTTTGAAGTTGGGAGAGCACCTTATCGCAGTACTGCCCGTCGGCAAGAGATTGGCTCACTTTATTATATACGCCGCCGAAGTCGTTTTTAATCAGATTTTTTAATTCTCGCGCAAATCGGGACGCAGAAAAGGGGGCTTCGGCGCGGCGCATCAAGCGGTCGGCGACGCCCAAAGAGGCGAGCATTATGAGATTTTTTTCGTCATCGGAGTAGTTCAATCGCTTCCGCCTTCCACGCTTCTGTACGACGCCGCCTCGAGGACGTGCTCGGGCAGTATCCGTGCGCTGAAATCGAGGTCGGCGATGGTGCGCGCGACCTTTATTATTCTTGAACGGGCGCGGGCGGAGAGATTGAGGCTCTCATACGCCGTGCGCAATACCCTTTCGCATTCGGGCGAGAGAGGACAATAATTTTTGAGCTGCCTTTCGCCCATGTCGGCGTTCACCGTGACTCCCGTTTCATCCTTAAATCTCTCGCGCTGGACGGCGCGGGCGCGCTCTACGCGCTGTTTTACCGCCGCGCTCGACTCCTCGGGGGAGTTGCCCGCAAGGTCGTCATAGCCCACTCCGTCCACCTCTACCTGAATATCTATTCTGTCGAGAAGGGGACCCGAGATCTTGCTGCGATACTTTTTAATCTGCGCCGCCGTGCAGGTGCAGGGGCGGGTTGCAGAGCCGTAATTTCCGCAGGGGCAGGGGTTCATGCTCGCGCACAACATGAAGTTGGCGGGGAAGGTTACCGCGCCGCCCGAACGGGTGATGGTTATCTTGCCGTCCTCGAGGGGCTGCCTTAAGCTCTCGAGGGCGTGGCGGGAATACTCGGGCAGTTCGTCCAAAAAGAGGACGCCCTTGTGGGCGAGCGAAATTTCGCCCGGGGTTATATGCCCGTGACCGCCGCCGCATAAAGATACGGTCGTCGCCGTGTGGTGGGGAGTTCTGAAGGGGCGCAGGGAGACGATGCCCGTCTCCGACAGTTCGCCCGCCACCGAGTGGATGCGGGTTACGTCGAGCGCCTCTTCAAAGGTCATGTCGGGCATTATGGTGGGTATACACCTTGCGAGCATAGTCTTGCCCGCGCCCGGGGGACCTATAAATAAGATATTGTGACCGCCCGCGACGGCAATTTCGAGGGCGCGCTTTGCTATCTTCTGACCGCGGACCAACGATAGGTCGCTGTCGTACGCCGAGGAGCCGAGAACTTCGGAGAAGTCGCGGCGGGCGACGGGAGAAAAATGCCCATCCCCCATCAAAAAACTTACCGCAGACTTCAGGGAGGGCAGGGCGTACACCTCGGTGCCCTCGACAAAGCTCGCTTCGTTGGCGTTGCCCTCGGGGATTATGAATTTTTTGAAGCCCTTTGCGCGGGCGGAGATGAGCATGGGAAGTATGCCCTTTACGGGGCGGAGCCTGCCGTCAAGGGCGAGCTCTCCCAATAATACGGCGCCGCCGAGAGGAACGCCGACGCTATCTTTATTGCGGCTTAACCCCTCGCCGTTTGAAAGGGTTGATTTTTGGAAGCGTGCGCCGTCGTAATTTGAGGGTGAAGGGCTGCGATCGGCATTATCCATAAAATCTTCACCGCTGCCGAGACTGCCCTCGGAGACGAGCAGGGAGATTGCGATGGGCAGATCGTAAACGGAGCCCTCCTTTTTGACGTCGGCGGGGGCGAGATTTACCGTAATTCTGCCCACGGGGAACTTAAAGCCGCTGTTTTTGATTGCCGAACGCACCCTTTCGCGGCTTTCGCTGACAGCCGCGTCGGGGAGACCGACGACGTCGAAGGAGACCATGCCCTTGCCGTAGTCCGTCTCTATCTCGACCGCATAGCCCTCAAGACCGTTGAGGGCGAAGCTCTGAACTTTGGAGACCATATTATCCTCTTCCATTAAAAAAGCTCCCGGGCATAGCGGGAGCTTTTTTATTTACTTGATTTCGTCTATCTTTGCCGCCTTGCCCGTGAGTCCGCGGAGATAATAGAGCTTAGCCCTTCTTACCCTGCCCTTGCGGACGACCTGAATATAGGCTATCTTGGGCGAGTGAAGGGGGAACGTCCTCTCCACTCCGACGCCGAACGAAAGTCTTCTTACCGTGAAATTTTCCCTGATGCCGCCGTGCTTCTTGGCGATGACCACGCCCTCGAAGTTCTGCACCCTCTCCTTCGTTCCCTCGATGACCTTGAAGCCGACCTTTACGGTATCGCCCACGTTGAACGAGGGCACCTCTGTCTTCATTCCTTCCTTTTCAATGGCTTCAACAAGATTTTTCATGACTTTACCTCCTGTAAACCAAGCATTCGTGCCCCTTTTGAGGGTAGCGGACTGCCCGAAGTCGATGTCTATAATACCAAACCAAAAGAATATTGTCAACAAATTTTCGGGGGTGTATCGCAATTTTCACAAATGGGGGTGAATAGTGGGGGGCAACCTTCATCCGTCTTTTTCTCGCTATGCTGCGAAAAAGACACCTTCCCCCTTTGAAAGTGGGAAGGGTATAATGAGGTGATAATTATTTGGAAACAGTCGCCGCATACCCGATGGGATCCTTCGTCGTACCGCTGCGGAAGCAGACTGCGCGCGTTCCGCGCTCCGCTCAATATGACACTCTCTGCCCTTGCCAATCCTAAGCCTTGCTCATAGGAAGACGCGGGGCAGAGATGCGAGTATTTAAAAAAATAATGTTGCAAGCAAAATCACAATTTTGCGCAGCAAGACCCAATTTGCGCATACCTACGCCTCAGTAGGGTGAATTGCCGCCATTAAATAATATGTGCGCCCTAAAATGGCGGCAAAAGGGGCAACGCCCCT
>CANRKX010000041.1 GCA_947631325.1 uncultured Clostridia bacterium
GCTTTCTGCGCTTCTTCGCTTTCCCTCATCTTTTGGGCTTCCTTCGCCTTTTTGGTCAGCGGAATGAGCGAATATTCATTTATAAACAGCAAATCGACGATGGCGATTATCGCGCCGATAACGATGAAAAAATCGGCAAAATTGCAGTACACAAGCCCGCCGAACATATTGAGACCGAAGAAGTCGCGCACCTCGTGAAAGGCGAACCTGTCCACAAGGTTGCCCACCGCCCCCGCAATGACGAGAGATAGGGCAAGCTTTATGAGGGTGAAGCGCTCGGGAATGAAGATTATGGCGGCAATCATGACGGGCAACATTATCATCGTTAAAGTGATTAAGACGGGTTGACCGTAAGGGCTGTCGTTTAAGAAACTGAACGCGCAACCGGGATTTCTTATGTTGCTTGAAATTTCGATAAAGTTGGGGATAATGACCGCCTCCCACCCCTGCGCTTCTTCGAGGTGCTTCGTCACGAGGTCGAGGACGATAAGCGCGGCGCAGATTATCGAAAATATCAAGGTCTTTTTGCCCACGTCGGGTTTTAGCCTAATTTTCTTCATACATTAATATGATATCTTTTATCCCGCCGTTTGTCAAATAAAGTGGACGAAATACTTATAAATTTCCGCAACATAAAAGCGGCGCGTTTTGCTTGAAAACGCGCCGCCAAAGTTATTTTACGAAACCGAGACTTATCAGTATTGCCTTATCGACCTTCGTCATGGTTGCGGTCGAAAGTTCGCCTATCCTCTCCTTCAATCTCCGCTTGTCTAACGTGCGAATCTGTTCGAGAAGAATTACCGAATCCTTCTGAAGCCCGAAAGACGACGACGGCAGTTCGATGTGCGTCGGTAGTTTGGCTTTGTTTATCTTGCTCGTTACCGCCGCCGCAATAACCGTGGGTGAATATTTGTTGCCCACGTCGTTCTGCACAACGAGTACGGGTCTTACTCCGCCCTGCTCGCTGCCTACGACCGGCGATAAGTCGGCATAGTAGAGTTCTCCGCGCTTTACAGTCATAGTAACCTCTTTGTCGGCAGGGTATATTTTATTATATGTACTGCCTTAAAGATATTGTTGACCGCAACCGCGCCTTTTATACCTGCAATTATTTAAGAAATATAAATTCCCACCCCGAGATTGACAAAGAGGAATGTGTAATATCCGACAAGACACATGAGCATTACTATGCCCGCCACCTTCCCAAGGCTCTTCGACTTGCCCATGGAGAATCCGAAAAGGAGAATTGCCGCAAGGAGAGATACAAGTCCCCCGATAATTCCGTCCATGGTGAACGCTATCCCGCGCGAGCCCGAGCAGAGCGCGCCCACGCCGCCGATTAAGAGGATATTTGCGATATTGCTGCCGATTATATTGCCCGTCGCAATGCCGACGTCTCCCTTTTTAGCCGCCGAAACGGAGGTTATGAGTTCGGGAAGAGAGGTTCCGAACGCCACGACTGTCAGTGCGACTATTTCGGTGGGAATGCGCAGAAGATTTTGGGCGACAACGGTTGCCGAATCGACGACGAGCTGTGCGCCTATTACGACTATCGCAAGCCCGAATATGGTTATCACAATCAGAAACCAAGTCTTTTCCTTTAAATCTTCATACTTCTGACCTATTTTTTTATACCAATTGAGATTGCCCTGCGGCTCTGCGGTTGCCGCGCTCTCTGAGGGCATAGTCGTCGCCACCGCCTGCTCGAGCGAAGCCTTTGACTGTCTCGTCGCGAGGATAACGTTATAGACCATAAAACCTATATATAAGAGGAAGAGAATAAGTCCGCACCACCACGGCATAATTCCCTTGAAGTAGAACGCGCCGCTATCCGTCGTGCCCGTCACATATCCCCCGACAAATACGCCCAAAATCAAGAACAACACGCTTATCGCGATTAAAAAGGGCATATCTATCATTCTCGTCGATTTTTCGGTGGGGAGCTTGCATATGAGGGCGGAAATCCCCAATATAAGCAATATGTTCAAGACGTTGCTGCCGAGAATATTGCCGATGACGACATTGCCGCCGTCGGGCTTCAAGACGTCCGCAATCGTGACGGCAAGCTCGGGAGCGGAAGTGCCCACCGCGACGACGGTCACGCCGATGATAAAGGTGGATATCTTAAGTTTTTTTGCTATACCCGCCGCGCCGTCGACGAAGAAGTCCGCGCCCTTGACAAGCAGAACAAATCCCAATATAAGCAGGATTAAGTTCACTATCCAAGTCGCGCCGACGTTGTCGAGAATTACCGTAAAATTCATATCAACCTCTCTTTAATTATTTGCCTCGGGGCTAAAAAATAATAAGACTTCCGACTTAAATCCCAAAAAAATTTAAGTCGAAAGTCTTGTTTCCGAATAAAAATTACGGAGGCGGCACCGGGCTTTCAGCCGTGATGACGTTGCCGCTCTTGCAACTACTCCCTTTCAACGGAATTGATTTTAACAGATTATTTTTTTGTTGTCAAGCGCTTGACCGCAAAATGCACATTTTTTATTATGTCGCGAGAGGTCACGCAAAATTCCGTTCTCTCCTCGGCGCAAATTTCGGCGGTTGTGCCCAATACATATGAAGCCGCCGCTATCGCCATAAAAAGGTCAATCCCCCTCGCCGCCGTGCCCGCGGCAAAGCCCGAAAGCATGTCGCCGCTGCCCCCTTTTGCGAGTGCGGAATTGCCCCTGTGTAAAAGGGTGCATCTGTCGTCGTCGGTCAACACGCTGACCGAACTCTTTAAAAGCACGATGCAGTCATTTTCTCTTGCGAATTTTTTTGCGTATCGTATGGGATTTTTCGCGATTTCTTCGACGGAAAGCCCCGTAAGGCGCGAAAATTCCTTTATATGCGGGGTTATCGCCACCTCTGCGCCGCCCAATCTTTGGCGGATAGCGTCCTTATTGAATCGGGCAAGCGCGTTGAGCCCGTCCGCGTCTATTATGAGTTTGCCGCAGTAATTATCCAAGAGGGAACGAATTTTATTATAGGTCTCCTCTCCCGCGCTAAGCCCCATACCTGCGGCAACGCTATCTGCCGAAAAATCGGATTCATCGCAGTAGATAACTTGGGGATATTTGGCGACCAACGCGTTTTTTACAGACTGCGGCGCAGTCAATTTTACATATCCGCACCCCGATTTCAAGGCGCAGGAGATTGCGAGGGCGGCGGCTCCCGCATACTTTTCCGACCCCGCCACGATATTCGCCGTGCCGAAGGTCCCCTTGTTTGAATTGCGCTTGCGGCGGGCGAAAACGCCCTCAAAATCGCCGTCGTCAAAGAGATTGCAATAGCTGTCGTCGGGCAGACTTATCCCTATATCCCTCTTCACAACCTCTCCGCAAAAGTCGGGTCCGTCGTTTAAAAAATATCCCGTTTTAAGCTCGGCAATCGCAACCGTGACGTCTGCTTTCACGGCACAGCCCTTTATAAGTCCGTCGTCGCCCGAAAGTCCGCTCGGAATATCCGCCGCTATGACGTACGCCCCCGACGAGTTTATTTTATTTATAGCTTCACCCAAAGCCCCTTCGACGGGGCGCGAAAGACCCGTTCCGAAAAGGCAATCTACCACCACGGGCGCAAAAATCTCACTGCAATATGCGCCGCCGTATCTCGATTTTTCGCGAGCGCAGTCGGGCGAAATGTTGCCCTCCGCCGCCCAGACAGCCACGTCGAATTTATTTTTAAGCTCGCGCGCCGCAACATATCCGTCGCCGCCGTTGTTGCCCGTGCCGCATACGATAACTATTTTATGCGCGCCAAGCTCCTTTGCCCGCCTTTCCACCTCTTCGGCAATCGCTTTACCGGCCTGCGCCATCAGCTCTTCCGAAGAAATTTTCAGTGTGTTTATCGTGTATGAATCGGCGTTGCGCATCTGCGCATTTGTCAATACAACTCTCATTTCAGCCTTAAAGACACCTCCGCCGCGCTTATTTTTCTCTCTTTTCCCATTATTTTGATTATAAGTCTGCCGTCGTCGGCTATGTCGATTGCGGTTGCTTTAAACTCGCTTTGTCCCTCTTTTATTATGACCTCGCCGCCCAGCCAATCGATATACGACCTGTAATCGTCCAACGTATATTCCCTTTCAACTGCGTCAATAAAAGCAGATTTTACTTGGGAAAGGGTTATATTTTTAAGCTCGCCCAAAGTTACGGCTATCCCCCTTAAATCTTCGCATAAAACGTTGTTGACGTTCAGCCCTATCCCGATAATCGAGCGGCTTATCATTGCGCCCGAAAGGGTATTTTCAATCAGAGTTCCGCAAATTTTTTTATCGCCTATAAGCACGTCGTTCGCCCAGCGTATGCGCGGTTTTATGCCGAAATTTTCGATAGTCTTGCAAACGGCGACGCAGGCGGAAATCATAATTTTAAAGGCGTTTTCGGCGGAAAAATGTTCATATATATGCAAAATCGAGGCATACAGCCCGCCATTTTCCGAGCAAAAGCTTCTGCCCTTCGTGCCCTTGCCCGCGGTCTGCCGCGCGGCGAAAACAAGGGTGTCTTCGGCAAAGTTTTGCCGCTTTATATATTGAATTGTAGAGTCAACCTCGTCAAGCTCAATTATCCTCATCTTCCACCCCGAAACTTTCAAGCGCGGACTTTGCCGTGTCGTAATCATATCCCTTCGAGAGCAAAAATTTGAAGCCCTTATACAGATTTTTTTGGTCGCACTCTTTGCCGCGCATATATTTTTTAAGTATAGCCGCCGCTTCGTCCGCACTCTCCTCACATTCCGAAAGCGCCCTCTCAATCGCCCCTCTTTCGGCTCCGCGGCGCATTAAATCGACCTCAATCGCCCTCTTCCCCTTGCCGTTGACGCTCTGAACGTACGCCCTGCAATAGGCGTCGTCGTCCACAAAGCCGTAATAGGCGAGCTTTTCAAGCACATAGTCAATCACAAGCTCGGTGTAGCCCTTCTTTGCAAGGAAGTCGCGCATCTGCTTTTTGGTCTTCATAGTGGCGGAAAGGTGGGTCATGGCTTTATCCATCGCCTGACTCTTCTCCGTCTCAAGCTGTATCTCGTCAAGCTGCTTTTTTTCAATGTGCATGCCCACTTTCAGGCGGTATTTTATCGCCACTTCCAGCTTTATGCCGCAGTAAAACACGCCGTCAACGTAAATATTTACCCTCTCCTTGTCCTTAATCTGGGGTTCTATCGAAGTAATCTCTGCCATATTTTGGCTTATTTTAGCACTGCCGCGCAAATTTGTCAACTCACGCATTTGACAACGGCTTTTCGGGGTTGTATAATAATAGAAAATTTTGAAACGAAGGTATATTTTTATGTCGGTTGATCTCGATTGGGCGAGTCTCGGCTTTGGCTATGTTAAGACGCCCTTCCGCTACGTATCAAACTTCAAGGACGGAAAATGGGACGAAGGCGGTCTGACCGCTGACGATATGATTCTAATGACCGAGTGCGCGGGCGTTTTGCAGTATTCGCAATCGGTTTTCGAGGGCTTAAAGGCCTACACCACCGCCGACGGCAGAATTGTCACCTTCCGCCCCGACCTCAACGCCGAGAGAATGGTTGAGTCGGCAAAGCGGCTGGAAATGCCCCCCTTCCCCGTTGAAAGATTTTTAGACGCGGTGGATAAAGTCGTTGCCGCCAACAGGGACTATGTGCCCCCTTACGGCAGCGGCGCGACGCTGTATATAAGACCCTATATGTTCGGCTCTTCCGCGGTTATCGGAGTAAAGCCCGCAAAAGAATATCAGTTCAGAATGTTTGTCACGCCCGTCGGTCCCTATTTTAAGGGCGGCGCAAAGCCCATAACCATAAGGGTGAGCGACTTTGACAGGGCGGCTCCCCGCGGTACGGGGCATATCAAGGCGGGCTTGAACTATGCAATGAGCCTGCACGCCATTGTGGACGCGCACGAAAAGGGATTTGACGAGAATATGTATCTCGACCCCGCAACACGCACCTATGTCGAGGAGACGGGCGGCGCAAACTTCCTGTTTATCACCAAGGACAAAAAGGTCGTGACTCCCAAGTCGGACAGCATCCTCCCCTCAATCACCCGCCGCTCGCTCTGCTATGTGGCTGAAAAGTATCTCGGGCTCACCGTTGAGCACAGACCGGTAAAGCTTGAAGAGGTCAAGGACTTTGCCGAGTGCGGGCTTTGCGGCACGGCGGCGGTTATATCCCCCGTCGGGAAGATTGTAGACCACGGAAAGGAGATTTGCTTCCCCGCGGGCATGCAGAAGATGGGCGAGGTAACGCAGGAACTCTATGACACCTTAACGGGAATTCAGATGGGCAGAATTGCTCCCCCCGAGGGCTGGATAAGAGAGATAAAGTGAAATATATATGCAAATTTTTGAGCGGCGGGCGCGAAATTTTCGCGCCCGCCGCTCATTGATTTTAAACTGAAAAGGGATGAAAATATTCCCTCGTCTTTTCAAACGTTACCCTGCCGTTCAGGAAGTTCAAAAGCCCCCTTTCAAACTCCTCCAACTTCCTCTTTTTAAACGCCGCCGTCAACTTCACGTCGTTTTCGTAATTTGTTGAAAGTATATTTGCGCCGAACTCCTTGCAGAACTTCAACGCCCCGTCCACGGCGGGATATCCGACGGTGCAGATAACTTCCGAGCACATTTCATACATCGCCTTTTGTGCCGCCGCGATGTTTTCGGCGACCGCGCCCGAGTACGCCCGCACAAGCCCGCCCGCGCCCAACTTTATTCCGCCGAAATAGCGGGTGACTACTACAGCAGTCTCATACAGTCCGTTGGATTTTAAGACCTCGAGCATAGGCATGCCCGCAGTGCCCTGCGGCTCGCCGTCGTCCGAAAATCGGGGAAAGTTGCCGAGGTTGTCGGCTATATAGGCATAGCAGTTGTGCGTCGCGTCCGAATATTTTTGCGAGATTTCGGAAATAAAGGCGCGCGCCTCCTCCTCGCCGCAGACATGCCGCGACGTGGCGATGAATTTGGACTTTTCAATTATCTTCTGCGTCACGCAGTCGCCGACGAGCGAGAGATATCCGTCAATCATGCAAATCTGATTTTTATATGGACTTTTTTGCCCTTATGCAGTATATCGCCGTCGTTCACCGCCGCATTGAAGTCGGTAACCTTACTATCGTTAAGGCTAACACCGCCCTGTTGAATGAGCCTGCGCGCCTCGCCGTTTGAAGCGCATATCCCCGCCGCGACAAGCACGGGAATAATTGTGGGATTATCGACGCTCACTTGCTTTTCGGGCATTTCGCCGCCGCCGCCGAACGCCGCGCGCGCCTCAGCCTGCGCCTTTTGCGCCTTTTCTTCGCCGTGGACGAGTTTGGTGAGTTCAAACGCGAGCAGCTCCTTCTTCTCGTTTATGCGCTCGGGCGCCCACTTCTCCATTTCGCGTATCTCTTCCATGGGGATAAAGGTCAGCATCTTTATGCACTTCATGACGTCCACGTCGTCGATATTCCGCCAATACTGATAAAAATCGTATGGCGACGTCTTGTTTTCGTCAAGCCAAACCGCGCCCTTCGCCGTCTTGCCCATCTTCTTGCCCTCGCTGTTCAAAAGCAGGGTTATGGTCATGGCATAGGCGTCCTTGCCCGTCTTTTTGCGTATAAGTTCGGTGCCCGCAAGCATATTGCTCCACTGGTCGTCGCCGCCGAACTGCATATTACAGCCGTACTTTTCGTTGAGGTGCCAAAAATCGTACGACTGCATTATCATATAGTTGAATTCGAGGAAGGAAAGCCCTTTTTCCATTCTCTGCTTATAGCACTCCGCCCGCAACATGTTGTTCACCGAAAAACATGCGCCGACCTCGCGCAAAAGATCAATATAGTTGAGCTTTAAAAGCCAATCTGCGTTGTTTACGATTATCGCCTTGTCGTCGCCGAATTGAATAAAGCGCGACATCTGCCTTTTAAAGCACTCGCAGTTGTGTTGGATTGTCTCGGGCGTGAGCATTGCGCGCATATCCGTCCGTCCCGAGGGGTCGCCGATATATCCCGTGCCGCCGCCCAACAAAACCACGGGCTTGTTACCCGCCATCTGCAATCTCTTCATAAGGCACAGCGCCATGAAATGCCCGACGTGCAGCGAGTCGGCAGTGGGGTCGAACCCTATATAAAAGCGCGCCCCGCCGCCGTTTATGAGTTGTCTTATCTCCTCTTTGTCCGTGACCTGCGCGATAAGCCCGCGCTCTTCGAGTTCGCCGTATATGTCCATTTGCCGTCCTTCCGTTAATATTATTTAAAATAATATAGCAAAACGGCGCAAAACTGTCAAGTTAATCGGTGAAGAAATCCTCCCGTGAAAGATTTTCACGCGCTTTTTCTATCGCCCGCTTCTCTATTCTCGAAATATAGCTGCGCGAAATGCCCAATTTTTTTGCGACTTCGCGCTGGGGATAGGCAACGCCGTCCTCCAAGCCGTATCTCAAAGATAAAATTACGTATTCCCTCTCGCTCAAAACCGACTTCAAAAGGGCGATGAACTTTTCGCGCTGTATGCTCTTTTCCACCTGCGAAAAGACGCTGTCCTCCTTTTCGGACAATAAATCTATAAGCGTCAACTCATTCCCGTCCTTATCCATGCCGACGGGGTCGGTCAAAGAGAGGTTGTTTTTGTGCTTCTTGCCCGAGCGGAGAAGCATTAAAATTTCGTTTTCTATACACCTTGCGGTATAGGTTGCAAGCTGTGTGCCCTTGCCCTCGCGATAGGTGTTTATCGCCTTGATAAGCCCAATCGACCCGACCGACAAAAGGTCGTCTGTCTCCGCCGCGCCCGAATACTTTTTGACTATGTGCGCCACCAAGCGCATATTGTGTTTTATCAAAATCTCCTTTGCTTCGTTGTCTCCCGCATGCGCCAAATCGAGGTACTTCTTTTCGTCCTCCGGCGAGAGTGGCTTTGGAAAGGTGCCCTTATTTTGCACCATTCCCGTAAAGAAGAAGATTTTTGAAAACAAAATGGAAAGAAAATCAAAAAACATACGCTATCCCCCAATGTAAGATAGTGTATGTTTTTGAAAGTTTGTACTATTCTACAAATTCCGACTTTTAAGGCTGTGTATTTTTCTGCGTATAGCCGCCCTCAATCAAGTTCGAATGCGCCTGTATACAGCTGATAGTACTTGCCCTTTTTCTCGATTAGCTGTTCGTGAGTGCCCCTCTCTATTATCCTGCCGTGTTCCAAAACCATGATGGCGTTGGAATTTTTGACGGTTGACAGCCTGTGGGCGATGACGAACACCGTTCTGCCCTCCATCAGTTTATCCATGCCGCGCTGAACGATGGCTTCGGTGCGGGTGTCTATCGAGGAGGTCGCCTCGTCGAGTATCATGACGGGCGGGTCGGCGACTGCGGCGCGCGCAATCGACAAAAGCTGCCTTTGCCCCTGCGAGAGGTTTGCGCCGTTCTGGTGGAGCATCGTGTTGTAGCCCTCGGGCAGTCTTTCGATAAAGTCGCCCGCGCCCGCAAGCTTTGCCGCCGCCTTGCACTCCTCGTCGGTGGCGTCAAGCCTGCCGTAACGGATATTTTCCATTACCGTGCCCGTGAAGAGGTTGGTGTCCTGCAATACCATGCCTATCGCGCGTCTTAACTCGCACTTCTTGATTTTTGTGACGTTTATGCCGTCATAGCGGATTTTTCCGTCCGCAATGTCGTAAAAGCGGGTCAAAAGATTGGTTATAGTCGTCTTGCCCGCGCCCGTCGCACCGACGAACGCCACTTTCTGCCCGGGGTGGGCATAGAGCGAGATGTCGTGCAACACTATTTTGTCGGGGGTGTAGCCGAAGTCCACCTCTTCCATCTTTATGTCGCCCGCAAGTCTTTCATAGGTCAAAGTGCCGTCCTTGTGGGGGTGTTTCCACGCCCAAATTCCCGTGCGCTCGGCGCACTCGACGAGTTCGCCGTTCTCTTCCTTGGCATTTACAAGGGTTACGTAGCCCTCGTCCTCCTCGGGCTTTTCGTCAATGAGGGCGAAAATTCTCGCCGCGCCCGCAAGACCCATGACCACCGAGTTGACCTGGTTGGAAACTTGATTTATGTTGTTGGTGAATTGCCTTGTCGCCTGCAAAAAGGCAAGCAGCATGGCAATGCCCGCCGTCGTGCTCAATGCGCCGAAGTAATCGGGATTTATTCCGACGTTTGTCACCTTATTCAAGATGAACAGTCCGCCGACGAGTGCGATGATGACGTATAATATATGCCCGAAGTTGCCCAAAATGGGCATAAGCATATTTGCATAGCGGTTGGCGCGGTTGGATTGGTCGTATAGCTGTTCGTTGACCTTGTCGAACTCCGCCTTTGCCTGCTCCTCGTGGCAGAATACTTTGACCACTTTCTGCCCGTTCATCATCTCCTCGATATAGCCCTCCGTCCTCGCAACGGCGCGCTGTTGTCCGAGGAAGTATTTGCCCGCTCCTCCGCCGACGACTTTGGTTATGAGAAGTATAAGTATTATTCCGCCGAACACAATCAAAGTGAGCCAGAGCGAATAATATACCATTAAGACAATTAAAGTGACGCACATTATGACCGAGGTCGTGAGCTGGGGGAGAGATTGCGATATCATCTGTCTCAACGCGTCGATATCGTTGGTGTAATAGCTCATTATCGCGCCGTGGTTGTGGGTGTCGAAGTACTTTATGGGCAAATCCTGCATGCCGTTGAACATCTGACCGCGCATCTTCTTCAAAAAGCCCTGCGTGATTATCGCCATTAGCTGTTTGTCGACCGCGCCCGCGACGAGCGAGATAACGTAAAAGGTTATCAGAATGAGCATCGTCGTCACTATTTCGCCGCCGTACGTTGCCCAATTTACGGCTTCACCCGCGGCGCGCGCGGCTTCCGCCGTCTCGAGAACGGTATAAATCTGCCCCATAAACAGCGCGGGCAGTGCGCTGACGACGGCGTTGAACACAATCAGAATGAGAGTGAACGTCATCATCTTGGGATAGAAGTGGAAAAGTGACTTCATCGTGCGCCCGAAAGTGCCCTTGGGCGCCTTTATAGCGGGCTTTTTAATGGGCGGCATTCTCATCACCCCCTTCCATTTCGCCGAACGAGGAAACGGCCTTTCCGCCCTTGTTCTGCGTGTTGTATACTTCTGTATAGATAGCGTTCTTGCCCAAAAGCTCCTCGTGGGTGCCTATCGCGTCTATTCTGCCGTTGTCGAGAATTATTATTCTGTCCGCGTCCTCGACGGACGAAGTGCGCTGGGCGATAATAATTTTAGTGGTTGACGGAATGAACTCCTTGAAACCCTTCCTTATGAGGGCGTCCGTCTGCGTGTCGACCGCCGACGTCGAGTCGTCCAGAATGAGGATTTTGGGCTTTTTAAGGAGGGCGCGGGCTATGCAAAGTCTCTGCTTCTGCCCGCCCGAGACGTTGGTGCCCCC
>CANRKX010000042.1 GCA_947631325.1 uncultured Clostridia bacterium
TAAATGTGATATATTGACAGCACCACATACTTTAATATAATAACTGCTTGTACACAATCGGCATTGTGTATCTCTTTTCATAATAAAAAGTGTACAAAGCAGTGTATACATAATTTATATTAAAGGTGTGGTAACCGTAAGAGATACCATGCGGTGTATCTTTTCGGAGATACACCTTATTTTTTTTGTTTGGAGGGTGGATATGCAAAAGAGAAAGTCCCTTTTTATATCTATTTTGGCGACACTGATTGCCGCGTGCCTTGCACTCGGTATTTTTTTTACTATGCCCAAAAATGCGGAAGCTATGAAAACGGGACCTTCCGATAATGTTTTGGAGATTACAGGCAGAAGCGGCAATACAGAGCTGTCTACCACTAATGGTGGTATTGATAAATTTATGTTGCAAAATCTGTTTGTAGCTTTGTCGGGCGATGAAAATAAAGCGACTTTAAAAGATATTAAAGAAATGTTAAAACCTTCTGATACTCAAATTGAGCATTTGAGCAGCAATGGTTATTATAATGGTTTTAGTGCAGATGAGATAAGGAGTTTGCATAGTCATAGTGGCAAAGATATTGTCGTTGGGTTCGGCAATCTTAAATGGACGGTCGTTTATTTATCTTTGGATAGAAACGAAGAACCTGTTATAACTTTGTGGCTTACTGACGATTCTGAACTTGATAATAGTACAAGTCAATATAATTCTTATTCAGCTACTACTTATCAAAACCTTGTTAATAATCCCGTTACAAGATACTCGACTAGTATGCTTCGTGCGGCTCTGAATCTCGGAACACCTGTAGCTACAGGTTTGAATGGCGATGTGAACAATGCCGAGCAGAACGCCGAAAGTAAGCTCGCGCGTTTCACCATGACAAATGAGCAACTGAAAGAAAAGGGTAAGCCCGAAAACAGCCTTATGAAGTACATAGATATGCCATATCTTATTCCCTATCAAGAGACCGAATCATGGCTTGGGCTTCAACAGATCACAAATGATTTAAATATTCCAAATAGTGCATACGGCATACCATCTGCGCAAGTTTCAACATATTGGACGTCAGTTCGTGGATATGGTACAGAATATAGAGGTAATACATGTAATTTCGATTATAATTCGTATGCTCTAAATAACGAAATGGCGCCATATACGCACGCCTCAACAATAGAAAGCGGACAAAATAGTGTCGCTTCGCACAATATGGAGACAACATCACCCAAACTTTCAGAAATCAATTTGTATGACGGCGGGAAGTGGAAAAAGACTGCTGATTGGACACAAGAAGAACTTGCCGTCATGAAAACTTGGGTTGATGCTGAGAGTTGGGCGTTTGACCCCTTATGGGTTGCTTCTTATGAGGAAACCAACGGTGGTGTTGGTAGTGGTGTTGCAAATAAAACTATTTGGCGAACTTCACAGAACCAACGACTTTACGCTAATGGAGACATGTGGTTGCGCTCGGCATCTTCTACTAATGCAAACAATGCACTTTTTATGACTAGTAGTGGTACAAATGCCAGTTCTTCTGTTGCTGCTTCAAATACAAAAGCCGTCCGCCCCGCATTGCATTTAAATCTTGCAGCGGCTGCGGCTGCCGCAGGGCATTTACCCTATGATAAACCCACTATGCCGACAACGAAATCGGTGGATTATGACGGAACGGAACAATCGCTTGAAGTGCCCAATCTTCTTGACGCAACATATGAGGAAGCGGACGGTTTCAACGGCACATATGACGGGGCTCATTTCAAAATCAAGGCAACGGAAGCGGGTGCGCATAAGTTGACCGTTAAGCTTCCCGACGACGGCGTTTGGAAGGACGGCTCGAAAGACCCCATTGATTACACTCTCACAATCAACCCTGCCGAAATTAAGGTCAACTTTGACGATAGCGGCAACATTGAGGAGAAGAAGAAAAATAGGGAATACATATACGACGAAAACACAACTCACCGATTGGAGATATCGAAAAACGTAGTAGAGCTTGTCGCACAGAGTGCGAACGAGGGCTCAATCAAAATCTACTATCAGATGACCAAGCACGACGAAAAGATAGACTCGTCCGCGCACGACTCGGTAACTTCAAGCCCGCCCGACATTAACGACGTGGGTGAAAAGGTTTGGAGCGAGACGGTGCCCGAAGCCAAAGACCCCGGGGGCTATTGCGTTTGGTTCAAGATAGTGGCGGACAATCACAAGGTGTATTACGGCACGGACGGAAAGGGCGCAGACAGCTATATTTCGGCGCATATCTTCACCGAGGTCTTGACGATAAAAGTCGAAGAACACGATTTGGGCAATTATAACTTCGGCGAAATCAATACGACCGATTATACAAATCTCGGCAAGCTGTTGAAGAAAGCCGACGGCGGCGATAAATATACAATAGAATATCCCGAGGGTTCGAAGGCGCAGGATGATTTGAACGGCGACGATATAGTCTTTACCTTAAAGAAGGACGGCAAGACGGCACAGCCCGACGCAAAGGGCAGATATTCCGCGGGCGAATATACCCTTAACGCAGAGTGGAAAGACCCCGACGGAAAACATTTCGTGTCCTTCAAGTGGAATGACGACACTCCGCCCAAAGTCACGATTAAGCCCTTGCCCGTGACAGTGACTTGGCAGGGCGACGGCAACGGCGAAAATCAATTTGAATGGATTTATGACGGCGAGCCGCATGCCCCCGAAGCGTACTTTGAGGATTTGGACGGCACTTCGCACAAGTTGCCGATAGACGAAAGCTTTATTTTAACGGATGTAGACGATGAAGTCATGCAGATTGACGAGACGGCTTGCGCGGCGGCATATCCCGACTATGATTTCAGCAATGCGGCGACACAGGCATATAAAATAATCCCCACTCCCAACAGCTGGATAAAGGAGAGCTTTAAAGTTCCCGATTGGGCGACTTGCGGCGACCCGCCCGAGATATCCTCACTGCCGAGGGTAAAATTCGGCACGGTGGTCATAAAGTACTATTCCGACTCCGATTGCACGGCGGAGGTGACCCTTAAAAAGGGAATGACCCCGGGGACATACTATGCCCGCGCAGAAGTGGCGGCAGAGGATAACTTCGGCGGAATTATCGGCGACCCCGTGGAGTTCACGGTAAAAGACCATACTTATGAGCTCAAAAATGGGGGCAAGGACGGACACTATAACGAGTGCACGGTCTGCCAACATCACGAGAGCGAGGATTTGCAACAGCACAGCTATACAAAGCATACTAACTATCCCGACTGTACAAACGCGGGATATGATTCATACGAATGTGCTTGCGGATATTCATATATCGACGAGACGACTCGCAAGCCCGCAACGGGGCATGATTTGAGCAGTCACTATCCGAGAAAGGAAGCGACTGCGACCACCGACGGCAATATAGAATATTGGCAGTGCAGTGTATGTCATAAATATTATAAGGACAGCCAAGGAAACGAGGAAGTGGCGATTGAAAACACCGTTATTCCCGCGACGGGGGCTATAACGCCGCCCGAAGGCGGCTCGGGAGACGGCGGCGGAGGCTCGGGAACGGGCGATAATACCGGCGGAAGCGGCTCGGGCGGGCAGTCTGGCAATACCGGGGAAAGCGGCACGGGAGACGGAACGGGAGACGGCGGCTCGGGCAGCGGCAGCGGCTCGGGCGGTTCGGGCGAGAGCGGCTCGGGCGAGAGCGGCGGCAATCAAAACGGCGACGAAAGCTCGGTTAATCCCCCGCTCGGCGGAGACACGGGCTTGAACGGCTCTGGGGTCAACGACTTCTTCAAGGAAAATTGGTGGTGGATGCTGGCGATTGCCGTGTTCGTGCTGCTTGTGATTATTTTGCTGATTGTGTGGTCGGTCATCCGCTCGCGGCGGCGCGATAAGCAGATTGACACCCTCTTGAAGATGCAGATGGTGCACAGCTATGGCGGATATGCGCCCTATCAGGGGGCTGCCGCTGCCGACGACGGGGCGGCTCTTGACGGGCAACAGGCGCCCGCGCAACTGCCCTTTAACCAGGAAATGTTTGACGCGGCGGTTGCGGCGGCGGTGAAGTCGGCTTTGACGGCGATAAACAGCGGCGAAATCCCCGCGGGCGGCGCAAGCGCAGAAAATGTGGACGTGGACGGGTTCTATGACTCGGTGGAGGAAGAGCCCAAAGACCCGACGGGCGGGAACACTTGATGACCGCGCCCCGACGATTTGAAGGAAATTTAATGTAATTTGGGGAGCCGCGGGGCGAAAACTTTTTCGCCCCGCGGCGATATTTTTATGGGGGGATTGCCCTGCAACCTTCATCCGTCTTTTTCTCGCTTCGTTACGAAAAAGACACCTTCCCCCTTAAAAAGTGGGAAGGTTATATTAAGGTATGATTATTTAGAAAAGCAATCCTCATACCCGATGGGATCCTTCGTCGTACCGCTGCGAAGCAGACTTCGCTTCGCTCCGCTCAGGATGACAGGTTGGGAGAGGGCGCGGTGACAGCATATGATGAGCCGCACTTTGGCAGTCCTCATACCCGGGGGATAAAAAGAGAGCGGGGGAGAGGAAAATGTCAATATATATTAAAAAAAGCGGCATGAGTTGCCGCTTTTTTAATCTTTTAATCTTTATAAATTATTGGTCTGCCAAAGCAATACCGAAGAAAAATCAGACTTCGATGAGGTCGTACTGTTGAGAGCCGACACCGAGGGCTTCGGCGGCGTCTATCGTGTGCGCGCCGTTTAACGACTCGATGCGCTGCAAGAGGTGCGCCTGACCCTTGTCGTCCTTTGCCGCGTAAACGAGGTCGAGACATGCCCTGTCGATTGCCACGGGGTCGTCGGAAAGCAATATCCCGATATCCTTCATGCAGGGGTCCTCGGCGACGGCGCAGCAATCGCAATCGACGGACATGTTTTTCATGACGTTGATATACAGCGCGTTGCCCTTAAAAAAGCGCACGACGGACAGCGCGGCGTCCGCCATAGACTCCAAAAAACTGTCGTGGTCGCTCGTCCAGAAGGCGTCCGTGTCGCCCGCGCCGTGGATATACATCTTGCCATACGACGACGCGATGCCTATCGACAGCTGTTTGAGCGCGCCGCCGTAGCCGCCCATAGGGTGACCCTTGAAGTGCGACAGGACGAGAAGTCCGTCGTAATTTTTGAGGTTTTTGCCCACATAGTTCTTCTTTATCACCTTGCCGTCGGGAATGTCGAGGACGAGGTCGGGACCCTCCGCGTCGAGCAAATCCACCTTAAAATACTTGCTCCAACCGTGCTTTTCGAGGGTCTTTAAGTGCTTTGCAGTGGTGTTGCGCTCGCCCTCGTAAGCCGTGTTGCACTCGCAGACGGTGCCGCCCGTAAGGTCGATGACGGGCTTCCAGAAGTCGGGCTTCAAAAAGTTTTGATTGCCGACCTCGCCCGAGTGTAGCTTGACGGCAAGTTTGCCCGTCGGCTTGTTTTGGGATAGTTCATACATGCGCTTGACCGTTTGAGGGGAGATATCGCGCGAAAAATAGACCTTTGACTTCATCTTCGTCTCCTTTTTGAATATTTTAGCACAGACTTAATATGATTGCAATACCTAATTTTGAGTATCTATATCTTCGGTTGAGGGATCGGCGGGGGCAGAGAGGTCGGCTGAGGTGACGGTGACGCTATCTTCCAAAACTAAAGAATTTTCCGATTGGGGCGGTTGGTCGGCGAGGGGGAGGGATTGAGAGAGCTTGCGCTTTCTTATTCTGCCCGCGATTCTTATGCCGAGAGAAAAGACGATGCCGAGGGCGATATAGCCGTAAAAGCTGAACACGCGCCATATCATCATACCCGTAAAACACGAGCCCGCAACCGTCAAGACCGATTTGAAGAGCCCGTAGAAGGTGCCGTCCGCCGCGCCCGAGTTGCCGGGGGTGGGGGCGAACACGATTGCGCTGTATATGAAGAAGGAGACGCGCAGAATTTCGAACCACTTCTCCCACGAAAGCTCGACGTCTATGGAGCCGCTGAAAAGGAGCAGGGTGAAGTAGGGCATGGAGCACTGCAAGATGACGAGGGCGATCGCAAAGAGCGAGCAGACGATTAAAACCCTCTTCGAGGTGAATAAAATCGCCATGTTGCGGCAGTTGTTTGTGATGAAATTTTTGCCCTTTTCAAGCCATTTTTCGGGGCTTTTGCAGAGGTGGATTTTGGTGCATAACCTCACGCCGAAGCCGACGATTGCGTGACCCACGCCCGGGCGCAGCGATAAAATCAACAGGCTTGCGGGAACGGCGGCATATAAAAATGCGCCTATATATGCCGTTATCTGCACGCCGAGGGGGACCAGACTCTCGTCGACGCCCACGATAAAGCAGACGACGGCGCAGATAAAAAAGGCGAACTGCGTCAAAAAGAGCGAGCCGACGGGGATTGCGCTTGCGGGACCCGAGGGCACGCCGTGCTTTGAAAGATAGTACATCTGGAAAGGCTGCCCGCCCGAGCCGAGGGGGGTGACGTTGTCGTAATACTTGCCTATCACGGCGCAATTTACGGCTGTTATGGGGCGATACTGCTTGCAGGTCTTGCGGATCATCAGAAATAGCTTTAATGATTCGAGAATGAGAGTGCCCAAAAAGAGGGCGAGGAGGGCGAGAAGATAATACCAATTTTGCCCCAACATGCGCGCAATCTCGCCGGGGCGAATGGTCTCCTTTGAGAAGTCCTTGACGGCGGTGTAGGCGATTATTGCCGCAATCGCGCCGACAAAGGCTATCATCAGGAGTATTTTTAAAATTTTCTTCTTTTTATCGCTCATCCTTTCTCCGAAGTACGGTTACCTAACCATTATACAATAACATTTGCAAAAAATCAAATGCTGAACTTGCATTATCGCGACCTTAGTGATATAATTTTGTTTAAAAGAGGAGGCTTTAACCTATGACAGGGCAAAAGGCGACGTTGGCGGTCCTCTACGACTTCGACAGAACTCTTTCCCCCGACGACATGCAGGCGCAGGGCTATATACAGTCGGTGGGATACGACGTGGAGAGATTTTGGAAGGAGTCGAACGAGCTTGCCGAGAAGAACGAGATGGACGCCAATCTCGCATATATGTATAAGATGGTCAAGGAAGCCGAGGGCAATCTGATTTTGAACAGACAAGCCCTGCTAAATTACGGCGCGAAAGTGAAGCTCTATAATGGGGTTGAAAGCTGGTTTGGGCGGGTCAACGGCTATGGCGAAAAGAGGGGCGTGAACGTCGAGCACTACATAATATCCTCGGGGTTGAAGGAGATGATTGAGGGCACCTCGGTTGCGGGGCAATTCAAGAAGATATACGCGAGCAGTTTTTACTTCAACTCGCGCGGGGTGGCGGTCTGGCCCGCGCAGGTGGTCAACTTCACGAGCAAGACGCAGTTTCTCTTCCGCATAAGCAAGGGGGTGACCGACATAAACGACGGAGGGGTGAACAACTATTTTCCGCAGGAGAGTCTGCGCGTTCCCTTCCGCAACATGGTCTATTTGGGCGACAGCGCGACCGACGTGCCCTGTATGAAGCTCGTCAACAGTTACGGCGGGCACTCGGTGGGCGTTTACGACCCCCAAAGGGGAGATGACGGCAGGGTGAAAAGGCTTTTAAAGGAGAACAGGATACGCTATTTCGCGCCCGCAGACTACTCCGAGGGGAGCGAGCTTGAAAGGCTTTTATTCTTGATTATCGACAAGACGGCGGCGTACGAAAGACTGGAAGACGTGCATGTGAGAAATAAGCAATCCGCCGACGAAGATTGAATGATTTTTAGGATATTTTATCGTTTGAAAATCCCGCCGCAAGGTCTGCTTGCGGCGGGATTTTTGCATATATATTGATATTTTTGCTATTTTTTGGTTTAAAGGGCGAAGAGATTAACGGGTTTTATTTGTGAACTCCATTATCCTCTTCGTATTGCCGAACACGACCATGTGGTCGCCCTCTTCGAAAACATAGTCAGCCTCGGGCGAGGGGATTATCTGCTTGCCCTTTTTGATTGTCAGAACGTTTAGCCCGTGCTTGCCGCGGGGGTTTGCCTGTATTATGGTCTGTCCGCGCCACTTTGCGGGCACGGCAATCTCGAAGATGGAGTACTCCGAGTCGAGCTCGAAGTAGTCGTACACCTTTTCGGCGTTCATCTTTACGGCTATCTTTTCGGCAATGTCGCGGTTGGGGTAGACCACTTCGTCGGCTCCCACCCGAAGGAGGAACTTTCTCTGTATATCTGTGTCGGCGCGCGATATGACGTACTTTGCGCCCAAATCCTTCAATATCGAAGTGATTTCGAGCGAAGCCTGAAAGTCGTCGCCGATAGCCACGAAGCAGACGTCGTAAGAGGGCACGTCGAGGGCTTTAAGATTGTCGACGTTCATGCAGTTTGCAATGAGCGACGCCGAATACTTGGGGGCGAGGCGGTTGATTACGGCTTCGTCCTTATCGACAATCATTATCTCGTCGCCGAGCTTTAAAAGGCTTTCGCCGAGTATTTCGCCGAATTTTCCTATACCTATCAGAAGAATGGATTTCATTGTATCTCCTTGCGCCGAAGGGCGCTTTTTTTAATATATATTGATATTTTTAACCTATGAGGAGGGTGTCGACGGGCTTTCTTATCTCGCTTGCCTTGCGCTTTTTGGCGACGGCGAAGGCGAGGGTTAAAATTCCCGCTCTGCCCGCATACATAAGCAACATTATGATGACTTTTGAGCCCGCGGAGAGCATTGCCGTCGTGGACGTCGTCTGCCCTTCGGGGGTCAAGGATAATCCCACCGTGCCGAGGGCGGAGACGCACTCAAACAGGCTCTCTTTGAAGGTTATGCCGCTGTTTGCCTCGATTGCGCAGACGGATAAGGTCGCCAAAATAGCGAGCATAAGGCATGCCGCAAAGATGGCGAGGGCTTGGGATAAGAGGGAGTACTCTATCCTCTTTTTTCCTATATTTATGTCGCGGTTGCCGCGGAACACGCCGAACATACCCATCATTATGACGGCGAATGTGCCCACCTTTATTCCGCCCGCCGTCGAGCCAGTGCCGCCGCCGATAAACATTAAAACTATCGTCAAAAGATAGCCGCTGTCGGAGAGATTTGAGGGGTTCATGGCATAGAAGCCCGCCGTCCTCGGAGTGGTGGCGTTGAAGATGGAGACGAGCAACTTTTCGCCGAAATTCCTGCCCGCAAGATAGGGGTTGTTCCACTCGAACGCCATAAACAGCACTGTGGAGAGGACGAGAATTATGCCGCTCACCGTCAATACGGTCTTTGTGTTGAGCTGGAATTTGTTGAAGCGGAAGCGGCAATCCAACACGTCGCCCCATACGCAGAATCCCAATCCGCCGAGAATGATGAGACAGCATATCGTGAGGTTGACGAGGGGGTCGAAGGCGTAATTTGAAAGCGACGCGCCGCCAACCATACCCATTAAATCAAACCCCGCGTTGCAAAAGGCGGTTATGGAGTGGAATATGGCAAACCATATGCCCTGCGCCCAGCCGAAATCGCCGACGAACCTTATTGCAAGCAGCGCCGCCCCGACAATCTCGAAGATAAGGGTGCCTATCGTAATTCTTCTGACGAGAGAATATATGCCCGACTGTTTTCTTGCGCCCGCGCTTGCCATGAGCGCGCTTCTGCCGCCCATACCCATGCCCCTGCCGAGCACCATTAAGACGGTTGAGACGAAGGTCATAAAGCCCAATCCGCCCGTCTGAATCAACAGGAGAATGACTATCTGACCATAGAGCGTCCAGTGTGTGCCCGTGTCATAGGGGACGAGCCCGGTGACGCAGGTCGCGCTGACCGACGTAAACAGGGCGTTTAAGTAGTTTGTGCTCTCGCCCTCGCGCGTGGCAAAGGGAAAAATCAAAAGGACGCTTCCTATCAATATGACGATAAGATATCCTACGGCAAGCACCTGCCATTCGGAGAGCCTGAATTTTTTGACTTTCATAATGTTGGATTTGTTTTTTTATTGTTTCGCCAATTTTACCATATTACTTGAGGAATGTCAAGAAATGATGTTCACAAAAATCTCGGGGCGGTTGCGAGCCCCTGCGATTTTTCGTGATTTTTAGGGGCGTTGCCCCTCTTTGCGCCACCGATTAGGGCGCACGTATTATATAGTGGCGCAAATTCACCCTACTGAGGCGTAAGTATGCGCAAATTGGGTCTTGCTGCACAAAATTGTGATTTTGCTTGCAACGTTATTATTTTTTAATGCTCGTTTCTCCGAACCGCGGCGTCCTATGGGCAGGGCTTAGGATTGGCAAGGGGGAGGGGACGAACAACAAAAAACACAAGCGGCATAATATTTAACAGTGCGTTTTTTTAAAGGGGGAAGAAATTTGGGGGTCACGCAGGGCGACGGCGGCGGAATAAGCGAAAAAAATCAATACGCCGTCTTTGAAGAGAACGGCATATTTATCGAGGAGGGGTGCGTCGTCGAAGAGGGAGCGAAGATATATGCGCCTGCGCACATATCGGGCGGCGCGCATATTGAAAGGGGGGCGATAATATACCCCTACTGCCATATAACCTCCTCATATGTGGGCGGCGGCACAACTGTGTATTCGAGCACGTTGACGGGCGCGCACGTGGGGAGAGATTGCACCGTGGGTCCCTATGCATATCTTCGCGACGGGGCAAAAATTTCAGACGGGTGCAGGATAGGCGACTTCGTGGAAGTCAAAAATTCCACCCTTAAAGAGGGGTGCAAGGCGGCGCATCTCGCCTATATCGGCGACGCCGAGATAGGTGAAAACTGCAACATAGGTTGCGGCGTCGTCTTCTGCAACTACGACGGCAAAAATAAGCATAGATGCAGCATAGGCAGGGGTGTATTTATAGGCGCGAACTGCAATCTTATCGCCCCCGTCGTCGTGGAGGACGGGGCTTTCATCGCCGCAGGCTCCACCTTAACCTGCGATTTGGGCGAGGGCGATTTTTGCATAGCCCGCCAGCGCGAGAGAGTGCAGAGGGGCGGCGCGAAGGGCAGATATATAAGGGGGAATAAAAACGGGTAAATATTTCGGAACGGACGGCTTCCGCGGCGAGGCGGGGGTGACGGTGACCGCCGAACACGCCTTTAAGGTGGGGCGGGTCATCGGCTGGTATTTCGGCGTGAACATGGGCAGAAAGTGCAGGGTGGTTATCGGCAAGGACACCCGTCTGTCCTCATATATGCTTGAATATGCGCTTGCGGCGGGCATAACTTCGTCGGGCGGGGACGCCTATATCATGCACG
>CANRKX010000043.1 GCA_947631325.1 uncultured Clostridia bacterium
AAGATAAAATGGGGATGGATGGGGATGTCGAGAGGGTGATACTCGACGAAGAACAGATAAAAGAAAAGGTAAAGGGGGCGGCAAAGTGGCTGGACAACCGCCTGAAAGGTGCCGACGACGCCGTTGCGGTGTGCATATTGCGGGGCGCGGCGTTCTTCTTCTGCGACCTCGTGCGGGCGATGAAAACGCCGCTCACTGTCGAGTTCGTCAGGGCTTCGTCCTACGGCAACGGCTCGAAGAGCACGGGGAAGCCCACCCTTTCGGGCGATAATTTCCCCGTGGAGGGGAGGGACGTCGTCCTCGTCGAGGACATAGTGGATTCGGGGCGCACCCTGTCGCTCCTTCGCGAAATCTTTTTAGGGCGCGGGGCTAAATCGGTGACGACGGTCGCCCTCTTCGACAAGCCCTCCCGCCGCGTCGAGAAGGTGTGCGCCGATTACGCCTGCGCCGAGATAGACGATTTGTTTATCGTCGGTTACGGGCTGGACTATGCGCAGCGTTACAGAACTCTGCCTTACGTCGGAGTGCTCAAAAAGAGCGTTTACGGCGGTTAAATAAGAGCTTGAATTTTTTATATAAAGAGCGTCCGCACGGCAGCTTGCCGTGCGGACGCTATAAAAGAAAAATATCAATATATATGCAAATTATTCTTCCTTCGGCGTATCGTCGGGGGGAGTTTTTTTATTCTTTTTGCGCTTATCCGAAGTTGCCACCCACGTCAGATAGCAGACGGCGACGATGACGAGCACCACGACCGCCAATATCAATACCACCGTCCTCACGTCGTCCTTGTCGGAGGGGTTGGGGTCCTTAATGTTCTGCGGCGGCTCTTCGTTGAAGTGGAACTCGGTGACGTGCCCCGTCGCGACGTACCCGATTATGTCGTCATGGTCGTCGGCATAGGCAATCAGATAGAAGTCGTGCAGCAGCTCCTCGGCGTACACCTTTTTGACCACCCAAATCTCCATGCCGCCCGAAAGGTTGTCGTCTGCAAGGCGGGTGGTCTCGTCGATAAAGGGCAGGGAGTAGGGGTGGCAGTCGTCGGCAATGTCGGCAGTTCTCTCCACCTTTTCCTCGGTTATCCTCTCCACAAGGGGGTCGAGGGCGGAGGGTGAGGTGAGATAGGCTTGGTCGCCGAGCGATATCACCGCAAGATTATTCCTCTTATACAGCACGAGGACGGACTTGCCGTTGAGCTTTTGGTCGTCGGTTTTGAAGGTGGATGAGGGGTCGGCGGAGAACACCTCGCCCTTGTCCGAAAGATCGACGGGGGTGGCGTAATATCCCGCCTTGACCCTCGCAAAGGAGAGCACCTTGTTGACCGCGCCCAGCTCCTCGTTCGCGCTGCCCGCAGCAATTCCGCCCGCGGGCGTGAAATCGATATAGCTTATGGCGGGAACGTCCGCGACATTGCCCGCCGTTACTTTTTTGAGCCTGCCGTTATCCGCCGCATACGCTTCGCCGCCGTAAAATTTGAATTTGGAAAAGCTTCCCGCCGTGTCGACGGGGTTGTTTTTATGGTCCCAGACTTTGAGCGTGCCCGAATCGATACTATATGTATATCCGCCGTAATTCTGGTCGAGTTCGAAGTTTTTAATCTTCGCCCCGCTCTCGCTCCCGTCGGAGAGGTTGTACACCTTTTCGTCGCCCTGCAGGGTATAGATAAATCCCGAATCGGTGCAGTCGAGGGCGGTCACCGTCGAGGAAAAGGTCTTTTGGGTGCGGGTGCACACTCCTTCCGAAAAGGAAATATCCCCGCCGTCGAAGAGCATAATTGTCGCCCCCGACGAGAACGCCGCGGCATTTCCGCCAATCGCATAGTCAGAAAAGCCGGCAGGGGTGTACTGCACGGTGAAGTTATCGGGATATCCTTCTACCTCCGCTCCCGCGCCGACGGGCGCAAATAGGAGGGCGGAAAGGGCAAGGCACAATGAAATTGTCAGTGCAAGCAACTTTTTCACGAAATGATTATATCACACCTGCCTTTTGTTTGTAAACTGTTTGAATAAATTAAACGCACCCAAAAGTCACATAAAAATTATTCTTTTTTCTCAATAAAATTTTTTATTATGCCGTTTATTGTCATATTTACGGGTTATAATACCAAACGTAAAACAAACAAATGTTCACAAACAGCGGTATAAAGATGAAGAATAAGAGGATTTTGCGGTTTTATTTCAACGCGGACGCGCTCGAACGCGCGATGGACAATAAAATTTTGAGTTATGCGCTTGCCGACAGGGATTGGGAACGGGGCGGGGAGTACTGTGCCGAGAGAGCCTTGGAGATTGTGGCGGCGAAGGCTGCGCTCTCGGAGCTATGGGGATATCTCGATAGGGTGATGGGCGAACTCAAAGAGGGGGAGAAAGAAATTTTGCGCAAATACTCCCTGTCGCGCAGGGGGTTGAAGGGGCGCGCGCCCGCGGACAGGCTTGCCGTGAAGAGGGCGGTGATGAAGTTTCGGCGGCATGCGAGAAGGCTGGAAAGATTTTCTGAGGGGTTGGGGATTGTCGACGAGTATTGCAGACTCTTTTAGCCTTTACAATATAAATCTTTTATATGATTTCAGCCCTTGAATACGGCGACTGCGCTTTTTATATAGTGACTGCCCTTTTAATTGCGACAGCCCCTGAATATGGCTTCTGCCCTTTTAATCGCGAACGTGCCTGAATATCACGATTATGCTAATAATATCACAATCTTGCTATTCATATCACGACAACCCTGTTTATGGCGTTATCCCTTGAAGTCGGGCTTTTTCGTCCGCCTGCGCCTGCCCGTAAAAAACAGGGCGGCGACAGCCGCCACCGCAAGCCCCGTAATTATGAGCGCAGTCGCAAGCTTTGCGCCGCCGTCGCCCGCGCTTTGCTCTTCGGGCGGGGCTTCGACGGGGATATCGTTTAGGGGATAGTCGTCGTTCGCGCCCTGCACGTATCCGAATTCGCCGCCGTAGGAGACGTAGGAGTAGGCAGCCGCGCCGCGGTAATACACCCCGTAATATGCCGCGGTTACCGTGATTTCGCCGAGGGCGGGGAGAGAGGAATCGGAGGAGCCCGATTTAAAGCTCACGGTCACGGGATAGTTCAAAAAGAGGTTTTCGGGCAGCTCGTCGACGATTGTCAGCCCCTCCTTGCGGCAGTAGCCCGTCAGCGCGCGATATTCGCCCACGTCCTGCGCGTAACGCACGCAGTACCAATCGCCGTCCTCGACGAGAATTTCCACGCAGTATGTATAGGGCACGGCAAACAGCGCCTTTTCAATATTCTTTTCCGAACAGAAGTAGGCGTTGCGGGTGTCGGCGCGGGCGTAAATTCTGCCGTCCTTTTGGGGGTATTGGGGGCTCTCCGCGGTGGACGCAAGCGCAATACAGGGGCGGTTCGCGGCGAGAAAAGATAGGGGGATTATGAGCGCGGCTATAAGGCATGCGGCTGCCTTTAATACTTTCATACCTGCCGATTATAGCCCGCGCGTCGGCAAAAAAATTGAGGGGTTTTGTCTAAAAAGGTCTTATGCAAAGGGAAGAGATATTGAAGAGGATAGCCGAGATAGACGCCGAGCTCGAAAGGCGGAGAGACGACGCCGCGCTGTGCTCGTACAACACGGGCAGGAAGAAGCACAAAAAACAGATAGCTTTCCACAGGTGCAAAAAGCGCAACCGCTGGGTGTTCGGCGGCAACCGCTCGGGGAAAACCGAGTGCGGAGCCGTGGAGTGCATATGGATTTTGAGGGGCATACACCCCTACAGAAAGAACAGGAAGAACGCCTTCGGCTGGTGCGTGTCCCTCTCCCAACAGGTCCAGCGCGACGTGGCGCAGGCGAAAATACTCCACTATCTTCCCAAATCGTGGATTGCGGGCATAACCATGCTCTCGGGCCGTCGCGACAGTCCCGCGGGCGGAATAATAGACCAGATAATGATAAAGAACGTGTTCGGCGGCATATCCACCCTCGGCTTTAAGAGCTGCGATCAGGGAAGGGAGAAGTTTCAGGGTTCCAGCCTCGACTTCGTATGGTTCGACGAGGAGCCTCCCCGCGACGTATATGAAGAGTGCCTGATGAGAGTTATGGATAAAAGGGGGGATATATTCGGCACCATGACCCCCTTAAAGGGGCAGACCTTCGCATATACGCAGATATTCAAAAACGACGGCAGAAACCCCGAGGTGTGGTATGAGTTCATGTCGTGGGAGGACAACCCCTTTTTGTCCGAAGCCGAGGCGAAGATGTTGCAGACCGCCCTTTCGGACAGCGTCCTCGACGCCCGCAAGTTCGGCAGGTTTTCAGAGGGCAAGGGGCTGGTCTATCCCGAGTTCGACGAGAGCGTCCACGTCATTGACCCCTTTAAAGTTCCACCCGAATGGCAGGATATTATATCCATAGACCCGGGGCTCAACAACCCCCTTTCCGCCCATTGGTACTGCGTCGATTGGGACGGCAACGTCTATGTGATTGCCGAGCACTTCGCGAGCGGCAAGGATATCGACTTCCACGCAAAACAGATTCGCGAGATATCCAAAAAATTGGGGTGGAAGGAGGATAGCTTCGGGCGAATTTGCGCTCTCATAGACAGCGCAGCCAATCAGCGCACACTCGCGTCGTCCAAGTCGGTGGCGGAACTCTTTTCGGAGAGGGGAATACTCGTCAATACCAAGGTGGATAAGGACGTGTTCGCGGGCATATCGAGGGTTAAAAGCTATCTTCAAAAGGACAACGGCGAGCCAAATATATACATATTTTCAAACTGCGTCAACATGATCGACGAGTTCGGGCGATATTTCTGGGGCGAGGGCGACAGCCCCGTCAAGCGCGACGACCACTGCATGGACGAGTTGAGATATTATATCATGAGCCGCCCGCGCCCGCCGAAGAGCCTGCCCCTCTCGCCGATAGCCGCCGACAAAGCCAAAAAGATAAGGGAGTTGAAAAAGCGAAAAAAACAAAATTGACCCGCATATATGCCGCGTTTACGGGGGAGGAGGTGTGATATCCGAACGGACGAAAACATAAAGGAAGCGTTGATTAAGTGCGCCACGGGATTGAGCACGAACGAGACGACGGAGGAATTTACCGTCGAGGACGGCGAGCTCAGACTCGTGAAGAAGAAGGTGGTCAAGCGGGATATCCCGCCCGACATCAAGGCAGTCAGAATGTTGCTCGGCGAGTGCGGCGACAGCACCGACGAGGAACTTATTAAGGAAAAGGAAAAATTACTTTCAATGTTAAAGGAGAATGATGGTGACGGAAATATTTGAAAAGGATGCGCATAGCCGTGAAGAGCGGCTGTGCGACGAGGTCAGGCGCGACTTTGAGTTAAGGCAGTCTCTCCGCCGCAAATTGGAGAGGGAGTGGGAATTAAACGTCAGGTTTTTCGGCGGCGAACAGTATCTCTTCCTCGACAGCGCGGGCGAGATAACCTCGCGGGGGAAGGACTATGTATGGGAACAGCGCAGGGTGTTCAACCATATCGCGCCCATAGTGGACGCAAGGCTCTCAAAGCTCTCCATGATACGCCCGGGGCTGTCCGTCCGCGCAGCGAGCGGCGACGACGGCGACATACGCTCTGCCGAGCTCGCCTCGTCTATACTCGCGTCGGTTGCCGAGGACTGCGACCTCGACGGGGCTATCTCCTCGGCTACCATATGGTCGGAGCTGTGCGGCACGGCGTTCTATAAGATAATGTGGAACTCGGGCGCGGGCAGAAAGGTTGCCACCCGCACCGACGGCGGCGACATACGCGAGGGCAACGTGCAGATTGCCGTGGTCTCTCCCTTCGAAATCTACCCCGCCCTGTTGGACGAGGAAAATTTGGAGGGTCAGCCCAGCATAATCCACGCAAAATCGGTGCCCGTCGACAAGGTGTATGCCGATTACGGCGTTAAGGTCGCGGGCGACGACGGCGGCGAAGATTGCGTTTTGTTGATTGAAAGATACGAAAAGCCCACGTCGTCCCGTCCCCTCGGCAGGCTCACGGTGACGGCGGGCGGCAAGCTTTTATACGACGGCGATCTTCCCTATATAAACGGCGGGGACGGCGGCAGAAGCTATCCCTTCGTCATGCAAAAATCCATTCCCCACGCGGGCGGATTTTTCGGCGACAGCATAGTCGCGCGGCTTATACCCCTTCAAAGGGCGTATAACGCCGTGAAGAACAGAAAGCACGAGTTCTTGAACAGGATTTCGGTGGGAACGGTTGCCGTCGAGGACGGCTCGGTGGACGTGGACGAGCTGGCGGAGAGCGGGCTCGAACCGGGCAAGATAATCGTGTACAGACAGGGCGGAACCCCGCCCGAGATGCTCTCCCTCGGCAGCGTGCCCGACGAGTTCTGGAAGGAGGAGACGTCGCTGTTGTCGGAGTTCAACAGGATATCGGGTGTGAGCGACGCGACCGAGACCAAGAGCTTTTCGGGCGTGACTTCGGCGACGGGATTGAAGCTTCTGATAGAGCAGAGCGACGCCCGCCTCAACGTCTCGTACGAGGGCTTGAAGAGGGCGATAAAGTCGGTCGGGCGGCACGTATTGCGCCTTTTCAGACAGTTCGCGACCGACGTAAGGCTTCTCCGCTATGCGGGCAAAAACGGCGCGGTGAGCCTTCTATGCTTCAAGGGCAGCGACATCTCGTCCGACGACGTGGTGCTCGACGCCGACGCCGACTCCGAGATGACCCCCGCAAGGCGGAGGGAGGCGGTGTTCGAACTTCTCGACAGGGGGCTGTTCTCGGACGCAGACGGCAAGATGAGTTCAGCCGCAAAGAACAGAATACTCGAGCTCTTGGGCTATTCTTCCTTTGCGGGCGAGCGGGATATCGGCGAACTCCAGCGCGAGAGGGCGGCGGAGGAAAACGGGCTTTTGGGCGATAAAGAGTGCGAGGTAAAGGACTATGACGACCACGCTATCCACATTTCCGAACACACGGCGTATCTTTTGAGCGGCAAGCCCGACGCCGAGACCGAAAGGAGGGTCTGCGCCCACCTCAACGAGCATAAAAGGCGTTTAAAGGAGGATAGCCGTGACTGAAGATAATAGCGAAAACACGAAAAATACCGCCCCCGAAGAGGAGCAAACAGAGGTTGAAAAAGCCGCGGAATCAGGCGGCGATAACGATAAAAAAGAGTACGGTGCAGACGCCCTTTCGGTTGACGGAAAAAGGGCGGAGAGTGAGACCGACGGCGTGAAAGCGGGCGCAGGCGAGCGCGTTGAAGAAAATTTGGGCATTGCGGCGGACACCGCGGAGGCGGAGGAAAATTCAGCCGCGGCTGCAGCCCACGATTTCGGAAGCGACAGCGCGTTAACCGCAGGATATTCCCGCCCCAATTCATTCACCCGGCAGGACGGGCGCGATCAAGCCCCTTTTGCGACAATCTCCGCCGCGGACGTTCCCGATAAGGTGAGAAGGGAGATAATTTCGGACTATCTCAAATCGCTGTTCAACAGCAAAAGCGTCCCCCTCGTCGCCGAAGGAGTGCCCTCGCCCGCACCCAAGAGCGCGACCCGTTCCATAAGGGAAGCGGGCGCGCTCGTAAATAAATTTTTAAAAAATTAAAAGGAGAAAAAATGATAACCATCGAAAATGCAGACAAAGCTTTAAAAGACTACTACCTCGAAGCTGTAACGGCTCAGCTCAACGACACGATATCTCCCTTCTTCTCGGCGATTGAGAAGACGGCGGACTACGTGTACGGCAACGAAGTCAAACTCAACGTCGTCCGCGGTTACAGCGGTCACGTCAAGGCATGCGCGGAGGACGCCGCCCTGCCCGACCCCTATTCCAACAGGTATTTGGGCATAAGCGCGCCCCTCAAAAACCTCTATGGCACTATCGAGATAAGCGACAAGGCTCTCCGCGCCTCCCGCGACGGCACGGGCGCCTTCGTCAACCTCGTCAACGCCGAAATGGAGGGGCTGGTGTCGAGCGCGCGCCAGAATTTCAGCCGCATGCTCTACGGCGACGGCAACGGAGTTTTGTGCAAGATCGTCGAGGCGAGCGGCTCCGACGTGACCGTCGATATGGTAAAGGACTTCTTCGTCGGCATGCAGGTCGATTTATACACCTCTCTCGGCAATCTCGACGCCGAGACGACGGGGCTCACCATTACCAAGATAGACAAAGCGAACAAGACCATAACGGTGGACGCGGAAGTGGAAGTTCCCGTTGACGACGGCACAGTGCGCGTCCACGGCGCGACGGGCAACGAGCTCATGGGGCTTTCGGCAATCTTCGGCGGCGATACCCTTTACGGCTACAAAAAGGCGGAGGAACCCTATTTCAGCCCCTATTCGGTAAAGCTCTCATCGGGGCTCACCGAGGACGCCATGACCGACGTTATCGACTATCTCGAAGAGAATTTCAACTCCAAAGTCAACATGATCTTGTGCTCCTATTCGACGAGGAAGAAGATAGCCGCCCTCATCGCCGACAAGAAGAGGGTGGTCAACTCTATCGACGCAAAGACGGGTATAGGCGTCGTCTCGGTGAACGACATTCCCGTATACGCCGACAAGTACTGTCCCGAGGGCACGATCTACTTCGTCAACACGGGTGACTTCGTGTTGAACCAGCTGTGCGATTGGGAGTGGCTCGAGGACGACGGCGGCAGGATTTTAAAGCAGATTCCCGGCAAGGCGGCTTTCGGGGCGACCCTCGTAAAGTATGCCGAACTCATCTGCAAAAAGCCCTGCGGTCAGGCTGTGATGACGGGGGTTTGATCTGCCCCGAAAGGAGGGATTTATGAAGATTAAAGAAGTGGTTGCGCGCGCTCTGATGCTTGCGGGCAGGGCGGACGCGGCACACGCCACCGAGGAGGACGGCGCCCTTTCGGGCGAGGCGGCGGAGGCGCAGAAGACGGCTTTATACTGCGTCAACGCCGCCGAGGACGAGCTGGCAAGATTTTATTTCCCCCTCACATATGCCGAGGTTTTGCCCTCTTCGGGCGGAAAATTTGCCTTTTCGCGCTTCAAGTATTATCCCGTCAGGATAATATCCGTTAAGCGCAACGGGAGGGAGATAGCCTATACGGTAAACCCCGCCGACCTTGCGGCGGACGCCGACTCGGTTGAGGTGACTTACGCCTATGTTCCCAAGAAGAAGGGGCTTTCGGACGACAGCGAATTCGGCGATATGTTGGGGGCGGAAATTCCCGCCCTCGGCGCGGCGGCGGAGTACTGCCTTATAAACGGCGAAATAAGTCTTTCGTCCGCCCTCGAGGAACGCTATCGCCTCGCCATAGACAAGGCGCGCATAATTTCCGACTGCCCCGACATTCCGCCGAGGAGGTGGGTTTAAGTGTCACTCTTTCCCGACGTAAAGAGGGTCAAAGCCGACCTCATTTCGGGCGGCGGAATACCCATAAGCTGCACCGTGAAGGACAACGTCCTTATCCCCGCCCTTGCCGCAACCTCCTTAAAATCTGCGCCCCCTTCCAACCTCGCCTTTTTGGAGCACAACGAGTTTGCCAACGCCTACATCTCTTCGGACGGCGACAAGGTGTATTTGGGGAGCACGGGCACCGATTTTCTCAAGGTCTCGGACGCGTCGAGCTCCACGCCCTTTCTCCTCGAAAGCCGCACCTCGGGCAAGGCGGCGGCTGAGTACTTCGCCGACAACTTATGTATAACCTTTACCGCCGACGAGGTCACCTCGTTCGCCTTCGATAAGCCGTTGAAGTGCGGCACGTACCGCTGCGGCAGGCTGTTCGCGGCAGACCGAAATAATTGTTACAGACTGCTGTGGTCGGGCGAGGGCGGAGTTAAAGATTGGGAGGAGTCCATCTCGGGCGCGGGATACATAGACCTTCAGACCCGCCTCGGCGCGATAGAGCGGCTGTTCGACTTCGACGACGAGCTCGTGATATTGAGGAAGTTCGGCTTGACCCGCATAAACGCCAACGGCACGCCCGAAAACTTTTCGATAAGGGGGGAGGATATCCTCCCTCCCGTGACGGGCGGCACTGCGGCGGCTATGTCCGACAGAATTCTCTTCTGTGCGGGCGATAGCCTTTACGAATATTCTAACGGCAGCGCAAAGAGGTGCGAAAACGACGTTATGTGCGACATATCCTCGCCCCAATCGGCATTTTCGCCCGACGGCAGAAGGTACTTTTTATGCGCCCGCTCCAAGGCTTTGAAGAGGTCGGTCGTGTACGTATTCGAGCCCCGGCTGAACTCTGCGTATATCGTCGATATCCCCGCAAACTTCGTCGCGGGTCACGAAAATCTGCTTTTAGCAACTTCCGACGATATGTTGAAGTTGCAAAGTGCGCAAAAATACACATATATATGCAAAATTCTGACCTTCGGCACGGGGGATAAGAAGACTCTCGGCGCGATAGATATCGACAGCGCGGCTCCCGTCGATATAGAGCTTTCGGGCGACGGGGCTGTCCGCAGTTTTTCGGGAGTGAACGGCAGAATATATGCGCATATGCGCGCCAAGCAATTTTCGTTGAAGATTACGGCTACGGGCGAGGTGCGCTCGCTCACAGCCGAAGCGGAGGTGACAAATGACGTTTGACATCATAGAGATGAGCGACGACGAACTGAAAAGGCTTTCCAACGTGCAGATGCAGCTCTTGCGGACGGCGCAGAAGAAGAAAAACGAGCTCTATCACAAGATGGAAAAGGATATAGCCCTTTACAAAAAGCTCGTCCTGACCAACAATTTCATCGACTCCTCGATAGGGCTCCAAAAGGAGACCGAGATAAGGTTGGAGTATGAGTATCAGGTGGATATTCTGCGCGAACAGCTTCAATACAGCCTCGAGATAAACGACCCCTATCCCAACGAGGACGAGGATCAGGAGCTCGTCGGATATGTCGTCGACTACTCGCTGCCCTACATAGACAGATATGCCATAGTTAAGGAATATTATCTGTCCATTTTGGACCCCGCCGAGCGCATGAACCTATATGCCAAGGACGACGTCGCGCGCCGTTATCT
>CANRKX010000044.1 GCA_947631325.1 uncultured Clostridia bacterium
CCATATAGCTTGTTTCCTCCGTTTATTACGTATTTTTCCATATTAACTCCGAATAGTAAAATATACTCTATTATATGGCGGTCGCCGTCGGGCTTGTTAATTTTGACGCGACACGTTATAGAGCACTCCCATCGAAGCCATTGTGATTATAAGAGATGTATTTCCGCTCGACACGAGGGGCAAAGGCAACCCCGTCGGGGGGATTGCGCCGCTCACGACGAGTGCGTTAATCGCGACCTGTATGCCGTAAACAAGGGTAAATCCCGCCGCAAGCAAAAAGCCGAATCTGTCCTTGCAATTGCGCGCAATCTTAAAGCCCCGCCATATTATGAAACCGCACGCCGCGAAAAAGATTAAAAGCCCGATAAATCCCAGCTCTTCCCCCATTATTGCGAGTATGAAATCGCTCTCCGCAAAGGGCAGAAATCTGTATTTTTGAGTGGAATTGAATAATCCGACGCCGAAAAATCCGCCGTTGCCGAGCGCATACAGCGATTGGATAAGCTGATATCCCTCATCTTTGGGCGACGCCCACGGGTCGATGAAGGCGCTAAGCCTTTGCAGGCGATAGGGTTCGAGGATTATAAGGACGGGCACGGCAATGGCAAGCGGCACCAAGATAATTATAAAAGTCTTTAAATTCGTGCCGCTTAAAAATATGACGGCGAGCATCAGAAGCCCCACGCACATAGTAATCGACATGTTGGGCTCGATTATTATGAGTATGCAAAAGAGTATTCCCACCCCCAAAACGGGCAGAACGCCGCGCACAGTCTTGACCTTTTTGTAGTTTTTCGAAAAATATGCCGCCGCAAACAGCGCAAAGGCATATTTGGCGATTTCGGATGGCTGCAACGTAAAAGAGCCGAAGCCTATCCACCGCGTCGCGCCGTAATTGGTCACTCCCACACCGGGCACGAACACGAGCGCAAGCAGAATAACCGCAACTATGACGGCTGGATATTTCAACTTTTCGAGTTTTTTATAGGGCAAAAAGCATGTGCCCGCCATGGCGACCGCGCCGAGCGCAAGCCCAATCAACTGCTTTTTTACAAAGTAAAATTTATCGCCGTACTGCACCTGCGCGGTATAATAGCTCGCCGAATATATCATTACACAGCCGAACGCCGCCATTAAAACCACACATATTAAAAGCGGGATATCTCCCGCTCTTTTGTCATTCTTCACCGTATTCATCGGAGACTTCCGAAGCTATGCTTTCAACGAACTTTCTGAAAGCGTCGCCGCGCTCTTCGTAATTTGAAAAGCTGTCAAAGGACGAACTCGCAGGGCTTAAAAGCACGCATTGACCGGGTTTTGCAATGTATTCGGATAACCTTACCGCAGTGTCGAATTCCGAGCACAGCGAAACGCTTAAAAATCCCGAACGTATCGCGGCGTTCAACATGCGGAAGCGGTTTTCGCCGTATATAACGGCATGGACGACGGGCGTCGATGACAGCCCTTCGAACAGCGGTCCGTACTCATATCCCTTATCTTTCCCGCCGAGAAGTATAATCGTCGGCTGTTTCATCGCCTGTGCCGCCTTCACCGTCGCGTCAATATTTGTGCCCTTGCTGTCGTCAATATATGTTACGCCGTTTATCTCCTTTATGACCTCAATCCTGTGCCTTATGCCCTTGAACGAGCATATAGCTTCCGATACCTTGTTTTTATCCAGCCCCAATATCGCCGAAGCCGCAACACAGGCGAGCGCATTGTATACGTTGTGCACTCCGCCCACTGTCATTTTGGATATATCAAAGTATTTTTCGCCGCGGAAATAGACTGCGCCGTTCTCAAAATATGCGCCGTCAACCTTCTCCTTTATGGAAAAATACACAACTCTGCTCTTGGTATTTTTGGCAAAGCCGCGCACCGTCTCGTCGTCGTAATTCAAAACGGCATACTCGCTCTCGCGCATATTTCTTAAAATTTTCGACTTTAAAAATATGTAATTTTCCATATTGTAGTGACGGTTGAGGTGGTCCTCCGTCACGTTGGTTATTATGGCGATATGTGGTCGCAGGCTTGTCAGCGTTTCAAGCTGGAATGAGGACACTTCGATTACGGCAAAATCGTCAAAGCCCAGCCTTTCCGTCTCCTTGACAAGGGGATTTCCGATATTTCCGCAGGCAACGCTCTTTTTTCCGCAAGCCGTTAAAATCTCGTTCATCATCGTGACCGTCGTCGTCTTGCCGTTTGTGCCCGTAACGGCGATTGCGGTTGCGCGCAAGTAGAGCGCGCCCAACTCCTCCTCGCCAATTATCGGCTTATTCTGCTTTCTGAACGCAATGGGCAGTTCGGTGTCGATGGGAATCCCCGGGCTCAACACGAGAACGTCGCACTCCGCGGCGGCGGTCATATACGTATCCGAAGATATCCTCTTTGCGCCGAGTTCTTCAAGCGATTTGCAAGTCGCTTCAACGGCGTCGCTGTCTATATCGTCATAAAGATAGACCTTCGCCCCCCTATCAAGCAAAAATCGGGCGCTGCTCTCCCCCGATTTCGACATTCCCGCCACTAAAAACTTTTGATTTAAAAAATACATTTTACCTCACACGAATATAAGACATAATATTCCGACAAGTGCCGTCAGAGCGGTGTAGCAATAAGTTATCTTACATTCCGTGAAGCCCTTCATCTGAAAATGATGATGAAGCGGCGCCATCAGAAATACCCTCTTCCTTGTCCGTTTATAGTATATTACCTGCACTATAACGGATATTCCCGAAATCACAAACATTATTCCGACAAAGGGAATATAGAGCGAATTGCCCGAAAAGACGGAGAGCGAAGATATAAACCCGCCGAGTGCAAGCGAGCCCGTATCGCCCATAAAGATAGCCGCCCTGTTGCAGTTAAAGACGAGAAAAGCCGCCAACGCGCCGACCGCGATAAAGCAAAGCGCGGGATATGACGAGCCCTGCGCCGTCAAAAGGAAGCCGAAAACGGCAAGATAGGCAAGGCTTGTCCCCCCGGCAAGCCCGTCAAGCCCATCTGTTAAATTCACGCAGTTGACGGTTGCGACGAATATAAAGATGACGAGCGGAATAATCCCCCAATCCATATCAACTTTCAAGCCGCCGCCGAAGGGCACGAAGACTGCCGTAAGACGATTGATATAGCAATATGCCGCGGCTACCGAAGCGATTGCGAGTTGGAAAATAATTTTTTGATAGGGTTTGAGCCCCTCGTTCTCCTTCCTGTATATTTTTAAAAAATCGTCTATAAAGCCCACTACCGCAAAGCCTGCGGTGATTGAAAAAATGAGATTTACTTGTCCGTTCCCGAATCCGAATGAGAATATACCGACAATTATTATCGCAACGATAAAGGCAAGCCCGCCCATCGTAGGCGTGCCGTTCTTGTCCTTATGCTCCTTTACATACCCCAAAATGTACTGCCCCGCTTTCAATCTCCTCAGCAGGGGCAAAAGTATTACTAAAAGCAGAAATGACGCGGCAAAAGCCGCAAGTATACAGATAAAAATCGTCTTCATTCAGCTGCCGATTATGCTCTTTATGACGAGTTTGTCGTCATAACTGTGCTTTATCCCCATAATCTCCTGATAGTGTTCGCCGCCCTTGCCCGCGACAAGCAGAATATCCCCGTCGCCCACAAGTCCTATCGCATATTCGGTGGCAACGTCGCGTTCGGTGACAGTGACATAGGGCTTGCCCTTGTCCTTCAACCCCTCCTCAATCTCGCAAATGACGTCAAAGGGGTCCTCATAGCGCGGATTGTCCGACGTAAGAATTATAAAATCGGCGTATTTTGCCGCAATTTTGCCCATAATGGGGCGCTTCGTCCTGTCGCGATTACCGCCGCACCCGAAAAGGCAATAAAGTTTGCCCTTGCAAAGGCTTTTGAGCGACTGTAAGGATTTTTCGAGACCGTCGGGAGTATGTGCAAAATCCACGAATATATCCGCTCCGTTGAACCTTGCAACGTGCTCCAATCTCCCCTCCACCGTCTTTAATTTTATTAGTCCTTCGGCAATCACCGAAGTCTTGACCCCGAGAATTTTGGCGCATGCTGCCGCCGCCATAGCGTTATACACGTTGTGCATCGCGGGCAGAGATAGGTGAATTTCATACAACTCGTCAAATATATTCAATATAAATGCCGACCCGTCCACCTTCAAATCGACGTCAATCGCAAACACGTCCGCGGGATTGTCGAGACCGTAACTTATCCCCCGCTTATGCGTCGAAAGAATCTTTCTGCCGAGTTCGTCGTCCGAATTGGCGACGGCGCAGGCGCACACCCCCTCGCAAAACAGCTTTAATTTGGCGCGCGCATAGTTATCCATTGTGCCGAAAAAGTCGAGATGATCCTGTGTGAAATTGGTGAATACGCCCACCTCAAAGTGCAGTCCCGCAAGCTTGCCCAAGGCGAGGGCATGCGCCGAAGCTTCCATAAACACATACTCCACCCCGCAATCCGCCATGTCCGCGAGTATGGAATATAGGTATATCGGGTCGGGCGTGGTAAGCTCTGGCGAGATGATTTTCCCGCAATATTTTATGCCGAGGGTACCTATAATTGCCGCCTTTTTGCCGTTTGCCGAAAATATGCTCTCCAACATATGGGTTGTAGTCGTCTTGCCGTTGGTGCCCGTAACTGCGACGAGTTTCAAATTTTTATCGGGATATCCGTAAAATATGCGCGCCGCTTTGGGCATGGCTTCCCTCGCGTTTTCGACGACGGCATGGGGAATCTGAAAGTCAATCTCCCTTTCGCATATCACCGCAACCGCGCCCCGCCTTATCGCCTCGTCAATCACCGAATGTGAGTCGAAATTGAGCCCTTTATAGCATATAAAGAGATCTCCTTCCTTTACGGCGCGGCTATCCGACGAAATTCCCGTCACCTCGCAGTCGCCGCAACGCGAAATAATCTGCCCCAAATCATCGACAATCTGTGAAAATTTCATTTATATCCCTCCTCAAACGAAAGGCTCGATATTCTTGATTTTTATTATATCCTCGAATATTTCCTTGGCAACGGGCGCGGCGACCGCACTGCCGTAATACGTTCCCTGCGGCTCGTCAACGATAATGAGAGCGAGATATTGCGGCTTATCTGCGGGGAAAAATCCCGCAAACGACGATACGTATTTGCCCGCCGCAACGTGCCCGTCCTCATATTTTTGGGCTGTACCCGTCTTGCCGCCCACTTTATAACCCTCTATATACGCCTTTTTGCCGCTGCCGTCGCGCACGACTCCCTCAAGCATGCCCGCAAGCAAATGGGAAGCCTGTTCGCTTATCACCTTGTTTTTCAGAACGGGCGAATTTCTCTCCTCCCGCCCGTCGGGGGAGACGACCGACTTCAACAATCTCGGCGTATAGTAATTGCCCCCGTTGACCGCCGCGGCAATCGCACAGGCGAGCTGTACTCCCGTCACGGCGACAGTCTGACCGAAACCAATTCTCGCAAGGTCGCAGTCTCTCACAATAGATTGCGGCACCAACATTCCCAGAGCTTCGCCGTTGAAATCCAGCCCCGTCACGTTGCCAAAGCCGAATGAGTTAAGATAGCTGTAAAAAGTATCCTTGCCGAGGGAGAGCGCTATGTCCGTAAAGCAGGGGTTACAGCTGTTGTTGAGCGCGTCGGCGAGCGTCTGATTATAATGTTTCCCGTTGGAATGGTCCGACCAACACTTGATTTTAGTGCCGTCAACCGTGCGGGTGCGGCTGCTGTTAAACACATAGGAATTTGAAAAAGCGCATTTATTGCCCCTTAAATATTCCTCGATATTCGCCGCCGCAGTCACCACCTTGAAGGTTGAACCGGGCTCATATATATTGCAGACAACGCCGTTGCGCGAAAGTGCGTTCAAAGTTTCGCCGTCGTTTCGCGGGATATCGTTCAAGTCATATGACGGATAGTTGACCATGGCGAGTATATCGAAATTTTGGGGATTCAACACGACGCACGACACGGCTTTTGCGCCCGACGAGAGATAGACGCTCTTCATCGCGTCCTCGCAAGAAAGCTGAATGTCTATGTCAACGGTTAGTTTTATTCCGCTCCCCGCCTTGGGCTCGCTGTAAATCACGACGGGGTCCTCCGTCTCAACGCCCACTATGTCCGTCGAATATGTAATCTCCCCGTTCGTGCCCGTCAATATGGAATTATAATATTTTTCTATCCCCGAAACGCCCGCCCCGTCGGACGAGGTAAAGCCCAACACCTGACACAGCGCGTCTCCGTAGGCATACGTCCTCGAATTGTCGCGCGCGTAATACACGCCGCTTAAACCGTATTGCGCCAACTTTTCCACGCTCTCCTTGGGCGTCTGCCGCGCAATAGTTATCTCTGAAACCTTTTTGTTTTGGATTTTTTGAATTAAGTTATTCGGCTCACAGCCGAAAATTCCGCTCAAAATTGTTGCGGTATATTCGGCATTTTCCACCGCGTTAGGGCGCAAAAATACAGAATATGTGGGAATATTGCCCGCCAAAACCACGCCGTTGCAATCGCAAATCGCCCCGCGAGTAGCTATAACGGGAATCTCCCTACTCCACTGGTCGGCGGCTTTAAGCTTCAATTCGCTGCCCTTAACGACCTGTACGTATAAAAGCCTTGCCGCTATCACTAAAAAAATAAAGGTTATTGCCAAACTCATTGACAATAACCTCTTTTGTAAAACCGTTATCGAAAAACCTGTTTTATTTAATTTTTTTATATGGATAATCTCCCGATTTTATTTGACCATTCCGTTGGTGCGGGCAAACTGTTCAACCGTCTCGCCTATTCCCTGCCAATAATCGGAAATTTCGTCGCTGACGCCTGCATATGCCGCCTTGACGTTAGTCAAAGACGATTGAAGAGAGTTTAAATCGTTGTTCAAGTTGGAAATTATCGCGGAGTTTACAATTATAAGTACAAACAGTGCGACAATTACCGACACAACGACGGCGATAATTATCTTATCGCGCTTTGACAAGCCCGTGCGCTTTTCCGCGTCGGATTTTGCTATAACGCCCTCTTCAACCGTACTTTTAACGTCGGAGGTTTTGTATTGGATAGTGGTGCTCGTGGGACGAAGGTCTTCGTTCTCCTCTTCATCGCTATCCGCCTGCGCAAACGTTTCTGTCTGCGCTATCTTTCTGTTTACGGGGCTGTCCGCGCGGAATATATCCGCATCGGCACGCGCTCCCTCTATAAGATAGGGCTTAGCTATCTCTTGGGTCGCGACGGGCGCGGAATATGCGCTCTCGATTGCTTGGGGCTGTTCCTCGAATACGGGAACAGACGTCTCTTGTGCGACCTCTTTTTTATAAAAATCGGGGTTGATGAGGCGGGCATAATTTTCCTTTATCATGGAATTATGCAACTCGTCCTCAGAATGAACGGGGTAAAAGTCCGTTCTCTCCGCCGTGTCTGATCTTCTTTCCAAAACGGGTGTAGCGACTGCCATATCTTTCTCCTTATCGCAATTCAGATTACTTTTTCCGCAATTCGGAGCTTTGCGCTCCTTGAACGTGTATTCGCGGACATCTCCTCTTCGCTTGCTGTTATGGGCTTTGCGGTGATTATTTCAATCTCGCGCTTCTTCCCGCAGACACATATCGGCAAACTCTTGTCGCATATGCAATCCTGTTCAAGCAGCCTGAATGCCTGTTTAACTATCCTGTCCTCCAACGAGTGGAATGTCAGAATTGCTATCCTTCCGCCCTTTTTAAGCCTTCGGGTAAGACCTAAAACGCAGTCGTACAAGCCGTCGAGTTCCCCGTTCACCTCAATCCTTATGGCTTGAAAGCTCTTTCGCGCCGCAGGACCGTTCTGTCTGAATTTTATGGGGATACTGCTCTCTATTATATCTGCAAGCTCGCCGCAAGTGGTTATTGCGCTTCGGGTGCGCGCCTTAACTATATTTGCCGCGATGTTGGATGCGAATTTTTCCTCGCCGTATTCCTTTAAAATATATGCGAGTTTTTCCTTTGAATATCCGTTTATAACCTTTTCGGCGGTGAGAGTCTGGCTCTTGTCCATTCTCATGTCGAGGGGCGCATTTTTTGCCATGTAGGAAAATCCGCGCTCCGCATTGTCGAGTTGGTAGCTCGATACGCCGAAATCGAGTATTGCTCCGTCGAGACTTTCAACCCCTTCGAGGTTCAACACCTCTTCAAAGTTTTTGTAGTCCGACTTGTATATTTTAAATCTTCCTTCAAATTCTTTAAGGCGTTCGCTTGCCGCCTTTATAGCGTCGTCGTCGCGGTCTGTGGCAATGAGCCTGCCCGTCGGCGACGTCCTCTTCAATATCTCATATGAATGTCCGCCCCCGCCCACCGTTCCGTCGAAGTAGGTGCCGCCGTCCACTAAATTGAGACCTTGCATGCACTCTTCAAGCATGACGGGGATGTGCGAAAATGTATTCACGTCAGTTGCCCAAAATCTTCACGAGTTCATTGATATCCAAATTGCCTTCGTTGAAGTATTCGTCGTAAACTTCCTTTGCCCATATCTCTATATGGTCTACGTTGCCGCAAATCACGATATCCTTGTTGATTGATGCATACTGTTTGAATTTTGAGGGAATTACAAATCTGCCCTGCGGGTCGCTTTCGACCGTTTCAAAGGAGGTCATATATTGTCTCAACGCGCTGTAACGCGCCCTGTCGGAATGTTTTATGTCGCGGAAAGGGGCGTATATTTCGTTGAGACCCTCCTGCGTGTAAACTTCAATGCAGTTGTCCGTGCCGCGGTGAAAGACAAGGCTGTACTTCTTCTGTACGTTCTCATCCCCCTCTGCGACGGATTTATCTTCCAAAAGGTCATCCCTCAACTTGGAAGGTATCCTTATTCTGTTTTTGGCATCAACCGTGTGGTTGTATGCGCCTGTCAGTATCTGCATATTTTTTTACTCGCGATGTAATATCATTATAAGACCAACTTTGACCATTGTCAACCACTTTTTTAAAAAAAGTTTAAAAAATTTGTCATTTTGTGGGAAACGTGACCATTTCGCGACCTTTATCAAGTCCTGTTTTCGGTCAAAAAACGATAAATTCGGGAGTTTACGGCGATATTTCCGCTCAAAAACGAGATTTTTTGATAGGTATGGGTCAGGTGGTCAGATTTCCCTAAAATTTTATCGAAATGAGCCGCCGTGCCCGCCGTTCCGTCAAAAGTCGGGCAATTGTAGAACTCCTCGATAGTCTTTTTGATATATGTATAATGGGTACAGCCGAGGACGATCGCCTGTGCTTTAACCCTCGGAAGCAGCCCGAAAATGCGCCTTTTGTCGGGCGAAAAAATATTTTTTTCTATATATGAAGCCAGCTCGGGGCAGGCGATGACCTCGGTGTTGCCGCGCCCGTATCTTTCGACGAGCGACGAAAGCGATTTGCTTGCGGCGGTTGCGGGCGTCGCCAACACAATACACCTCCCCCCGAACGCCGCGGCGGGTTTTACGGCGGGCTGTATGCCGATTATCGGAAATTCGAATTGCTGTCTCAGCTTATCAATGCACTCCGCAGTCACGGTATTGCAAGCCACAACGCAAGCGCGCGGAGAAAGGCGAGCCATCTTCCCGAAAAATCCCATTGCAAGCGAAAGTATTTTATCGTGCGATAAATTTCCGTACGGCACGTTATCGTTATCCGAAAAATAGGCAAAATCGCAGTCGGGGCGGAGACGGGCGCAGGCGTTCAACAGGTTTAAACCGCCTATACCGCTATCGAAAAAACACACCACGGAAGGCGGGCAACTTTTTTCCATACCATATTAAATATATTTGGCAAAGATAAATAATATTAAAAAAAATGCTTAAAGCCGATTAAAAACAGTTTACAAGAGGTGTTTTTTATGATAAAATTACACAAGAATTAAAGCGTAAAACAAGTATCCAAAGGAGATATGAAATGCCCAATATAAAGTCAGCTAAAAAGCGTGTGCTGGTAACCGAGAAAAAGAGCGCAAGGAACAAGGCGGTCAAGTCCGAAGTCAAGACCGAGATAAAGAAGTTCCTCGCGGCGGTTCAAAGCGGCGACAAGGCTGCGGCAACTGCTCTCTTCCCCACCACCTGCTCCGTCATTGACGGCGCGGTCAGCAAAGGGGTTTTGAAGAAGAACACCGCCGCAAACAAGAAGTCGGGTTTGGCAAAAAAGCTCAACGCGATGGCGTAAAAAATTAAAATTTAAGCGAGCGTTCATCGCTCGCTTTTGTCGCTTCCGTAGTTAAATGGATATAACAGCCCCCTCCTAAGGGGCAGTTTCGGGTTCGATTCCCGGCGGGAGTACCAAATGATAATAATCCGAACCTTGTAGTGCCTGTTGGCGACGGGTTCGGATTTATCATTTTCTTCAAG
>CANRKX010000045.1 GCA_947631325.1 uncultured Clostridia bacterium
AAGCGCGGTTATTAGTTGGAAGATTGAAGAATATAAATATAAATATGGCGGAAAAGTTTGGGTCGAGGGGGAGGTTTATACTCGCGAGCGTGGGGGCGGCGGTGGGGCTGGGAAATGCTTTCAGGTTCCCCGGGCTGTGCGCAAAGTACGGCGGGGGAGCCTTTCTCTTCGTCTACTTTATCGCCCTGATATTTTTGGGGTTACCCCTTTTGAACGCCGAGATCGCGTTGGGAAGAAAGGCGGGCGGGGGCGCGCCCGTCGCCATGGGAAAATTGTGCCGAGGGGGAAGGGCGATAGGCTGGGCTGCCGCCCTGAATTCGCTGTTCACCGCGATAATCTATGCGGGTCTGGCGGGGTGGCTGGTGTGCGAGGGCATAATAATTGCTAAAATCTGCCCCGACCCTTCCATATCCAAAGTTGAGGCGCAGAATTACTTTTTCGGGGAGGTTTTAAAGAGCCGCGCGGACGGCGTTATTTCAAGCATATCCCCCATCCTTTTAATCACGATAGCCGCTGTGTGGGCGTTGATTTTCTGCTGCCTTAAAGGTGGGGCGGGCAGCATTTCGGCGGCGGCGAAAATAACGGTCATCGCCCCTGCCGCACTCATATTCGTGTTGGCGTTGAGGGGGCTGTGCTACGAGAACGCGGGGGCGGCGCTTTGCGCCCTGTTCGTGCCCGACTTTTCGGCTCTGTCGTCGCCCAATCTATGGATAAGCGCGTTGGGGCAGGTGTTCTTTTCGCTCTCTTTGGCGGTGGGAATTATGCCCGCATACGGCGCATATCTGCCCGAAAAGACAAATATATTGACCTCTTCTCTGGCGATAGCGGCGGCGGACGCGTGCGTGTCGGTGGTGGCTGCCGTCGCGCTGTTTACGACGCTGTACGGATGCGGAGCCCAAGCCGAGATTGGGCGGTCGGGAATTATAACCGCCTTTACCATATACCCCGCGGCGATAAAGGGGTTATTTAAGAGCGGGGCGGCGTGCGCGGCGTTCGGGCTGTTATTCTATTTGTCGTTGTCCCTCATGGCGGTGCAGTCGGCTTCGTCCATGCTCGAGGCGGCTCTCTCTCCCTTGGTGAAGGAATGGGGAGCGGACAGAAAAAAAGCCGCGCTCATTATTTGCTGCGCGGGATTTGCCGCTTGCGCCGTGTACGCGACGAGCGCGGGCGCGGCGATTGTGGAGACGGGCGATCTGTTTGTGAATTTTTATAACGTAATACTCCTATGCATTGCCGAGTGCTTTGCCCTGAAACTCGGGGGGAAGAAAATACATTTGTGCGAAGAGATAAACCTATACGCGAAAAAATTGAAGATGGGGGCAAAATTTTTGCACTTTTCGATAGGGTGGCTGTGCCCAGCCGTGCTCTTATGTTTGCTCGTGCCCGAGGTTGTAAGGCTGTTCGGAGGGGGGCTCAATATCCCGCCCTTTATGGCGTTCGCCTTCGGGTGGGGGATTACGCTTGCGGTCATTTTCGGGGGGATTGCGCTCTCTTCGCGCGGGCGTCGTTTATCTCGTCTATGAACATTCTCTCCGCCATCTGAAGGGAGTTTTCGAGGCTGTATTTATCGGCGGAACGGGCATATATTGCGCCCATGTTCTCGCGCTCGGAGGAGTTTTCATACCAATAGTCAATCTTGGACGCCAAGTCGTGCCAATCGTCGTTTTTGAAGAGCGAGCGACCGTCGAGGGCGAACTGCGGGGTGGCGGAGAGGTCGGAGTCGGAGATGACGGGGACCAAGCCGCAGGCGATGGCTTCAAGGCAGGCGATGGCTTCTATCTCCACCGTCGAGGCGTGGACGTACAGGTCGCTCGACTGCAACCTTTCAATGAGTTTTTCCTTGGGGAAGAAGCCGAATTCGACGTCCACTTTCAACTTTTCAGCCTGTTTTTGCAGCTTCTTCTTGCAGGGACCGTTGCCGAGAAGGGTGAGGTGGATTTTGTCTTTATGGGCGGAAGCGGCAACCGCCGAGATGAGTATCTTCTGCTTCTTTTCGGGGGCGAGCCTGCCGACCATTATAATTTCGAACTTCTCGTTCTTTGGTCTTTCTTTTGGGGGAGTAAAGGCGGAGTCGAAACCGTTGGAGATGACGTATAGCTCCTGCTTGTAGCCGTGCAAATCGAGCTGGTTGGCTATAAAGCGGGAGGGGCAGTGTATTCTGTTGAAATACCTATAAAACTTCTTATAGAAATTGCCGTAAATGTAGTTGTTCAGCGGCTTGAATTTGGCGAGGTGGATGTTGTAGCTTATGTCCTCGGGCTGAACGTGGAAGGCGGCGGTGCTGGGAATTCCCAGCTCGTCGGCTAATTTTTTGCACTTCTTTTCGAGCTTGAAGGGGAAGATGAAGTGGACGATGTCGGCTCCCTCGAAAGCCTTGGTGACCAATTCCCTGTCAAACTTGCCGTACTTTATCTGATTTTTTGCCGAGACTTCGGAGAGGACGGGAACGTATCTTACGTCCACGGCGACTCCGTCCTCCTCTGTCGCGCCGACGGCGACAATCTTCACCTCGTGACCGCGCGAACGAAGTCCGTCGGCAAAGCGGCGGGCGGTCATAACCGAGCCGTTCGTGAGGTTGTCGATGAGGTCGATGACGATGACTATATTCATACTTTCTCCTCTGCTATCCTTAAAAATATATCGCCCTTTTGTAAAATGAATATAAACTTATATTGCTTTTTTTATCCGTTTATACTAAAATATAATAAATATCTGCCCCAAAGGAGAAGAGAGATGGCAACCCTGCTCATAGTCGAGGACGACGACAACGTGAGACTTTTGTTGAACATGCGGCTAAAAAATAAATACACTACCCTCTTGGCGGACGGAGCAAAGTCGGCTTTGGAGATATTGAAAAAGGGGGGCGTCGACCTCATAATAAGCGATATAATGATGCCCAATATGGACGGATACGAATTTTTGGAGACGCTGCGCTCGCGCGGGGACTCGACCCCCGTCATTATGCTGACGGCAAAGAGCGGGCTGGACGACAAGGGCAGGGGGTTTGCGGCGGGCTGCGACGACTACCTTACAAAGCCCGTCAACTTCGAGGAGCTCGTGTGGAGGATAGACGCAATTTTGCGGCGGGCGAAGATAGCCAACGAGGGCAAGATAAATATAGGCGACGTGGTGGTGGACGCTTCCACCTTTACCGTGACGAAAGATGAAGAGAGCTTTGAACTGCCGACGAAGGAGTTTCAGCTTTTATACCTTCTTCTCTCCTACCCCGGCAAGATATTCACGAAGGAGAACATTCTCGACAGCGTGTGGGGATACTATTCGGAGAGCGACGAGAGCACGGTGAGAACGCACATAAACAGGTTGAGAAATAAGTTCGAGAACTTCCCCGAGTTTGAGATATGCACGATACGCGGGGTGGGATATAAGGCGGTGATAAAGAAATGATAAACGTAAGTCACGGTAAGATGAAAGTCGTGGGCGTGGGGCTGATAAGCTTTATTTCGGTGCTCGCGGCGTCGGAGATAGCCATGGCTATCCTCGACTCGTTGGGAGAGGACATGCCCTTCGGTCCTTACACGATATCCCTCGTAATATTGCCCATTTTCGCCTTTTTGGTGACGAGCGTAATAGTCACCATCTTCTACATAAGGGCGCAGAAGGCGCAGATTTTGATTGACGCTTTGAACAGGGTTGCGGGCGGGGACTTTGCGAAGAGGATTGAGTTCACCCCGCACGATTCCTTTGCAAAAGTCTACGACAACTTCAACAAGATGGCGAGGGAGTTGGGGTCAGTCAAGACGATGCGCGACGAGTTCGTCAACAACTTCTCGCACGAGATAAAGACCCCCTTATTTTCCATTCAGGGATTTGCCAACCTCATTTTGGACGGGGGGCTTTCAAAGGAGGAGGAGAGACACTTTTTGAAGATAATTTCCGACGAGGCGGGCAGACTTTGGAAACTCGCCGACGGAACGCTGACGCTGTCGAGACTTGAGAGTCAGGAGACGTTGGGCGAGAAGAGGGAATTCAGGCTCGACTCCGAGATAAACGACTGTATTATAATGCTCGGGGGGGAATGGGAGAAGAAGGAGATAGAGGTGGAGTCCTCCTTGGAGCCCTTGAAAATAGTAAGCGACCCCGAGACGTTGAGACAGGTGTGGCTCAATCTTCTGTCCAACGCCGTCAAGTTCACGCCCGAGGGGGGGAAGATCGAAGTTTCCCTGAAAAAGAGGGGGAGCGAGGCAATAATAACCTTTAAGGACACGGGGATTGGAATGACGGAAGAGGAAAAAGAGAAGATATTCGACAAATACTACCGCGCGGACGGCGTGAAGGAGACGGAGGGCAACGGCATCGGGCTTGCGATTTGCAGGCGAGTTCTTACCCTCGCCGAGGGAAAAATTGAGGTGGAGAGCGAGAAAGGGAAGGGAACGACTTTCACCGTCACTTTGCCCGTTGAATGAAATTTTAAAAAACTATTGAAATTGCCGTCAAAATAAGTTATAATAGTAGGACTTGAAAGAGGTGAATTTTATGAAGATAAAGATAACTGCCGACTCCACTTGCGATTTATCCGGGGAGCTTGTGGAGAGATACGGGGTGGGGATAATGCCCCTGCACGTCATACTCGGGGATAAGACCTGCAGCGACGGGGTGGACATAACCCCCCAACAGATTTTCAAATACGTCTCGGACACGGGAGTTCTTCCCAAGACTTCTGCGCCCTCAACCGAGGAATATTCGGAGTTCTTCAAAAAACAGCTCGAGAGCGCGGACGCCGTGATACACTACAATATTTCCCAGAAGGACTCCTCGTCCTACTCCAACGCATGCGTCGCGGCGAAGGAGCTCAAAAACGTGTATATAGTCGATTCCATGGCTCTCTCGACGGGGCAGGGATTGCTCGTTTTAAAGGCGTGCGACTTTGCGGCGCAGGGGCTGTCCCCCCGGGAAATAGTCAAAAAAACCGAGGAGCTGAGGCCTAAACTTAATACGTCATTCGTGCCCGACGTTCTGGACTATCTGCACAAGGGCGGGAGGTGCTCGCTGGCGTCGCTGATTGGGGCGAAGGTTTTAAAACTGCACCCCCTTATCGACATGAAAGAGGGCGAGATGTATGCAAAAAAGAAGTACATGGGCAACCTTGAAGCGAGCCTTAAAAAGTACGTCCGCGACCTTGCCGAGGAGTACCCCCGATACGACAGGACGAGGTGCTTTATAACCCACTCCTGCTGCGAGAGCGAGGTGGTGGAAAAGGTGCGCTCGCAAGTTAAGGAGCTATTCTCCTTCGACGAGATATTGGAGACGCTTGCGGGGAGCGTGGTGACTTCTCACTGCGGGAAGAACACCTTGGGAGTGCTGTTTATATCCGAATAAAAAAAGTTGCGCCCAATTGTTGACAAAGGCTTGGCGGGCGTATATAATGTAGATAAATTGAAGGTTTTTCTTTGGGGCGGGGTGCAATTCCCCACCGGCAGTATAGTCTGCGAAGCCCTTTTTCAAGGCGCCCGAGCGGGTGAAATTCCCGCACCGACGGTATAGTCCGGACAGGAAAAGAAAAGAGAAAAATTTAAATATATATTTATATTTTTCGATTGCCGCCCCCTATTTTGGGGGCGGTTTTTCCATGAAAGACCTTGAAAATAATCTTTTTCGGAGGTTCTCTATGGAAGAGAATGAAATGAAACATGCAGGCAATTTTGAAGAGGACGTAAGCGGAGCCGAGGCAGAAAGCTTAGCCGAGGGAAGCGGGGCGGCTATCGACAAAAAAGACAAAAAGTCGGGCGGGAGAGGGGCGAAAATAAAGAGCTACTTCACGGCGACGAGGATTGCGTATATCGCCGTGTTTACCGCACTTTCATACGCGCTGAGGTTTTGGGAGTTTTCGATAATCCCCGCCGTGCCCTTTTTAAAGCTGGACTTTTCCAACATATTTCCCCTCATCGGGGGATATGCGCTGGGACCCGTGGCGGGAGTGGTCATAGGCGTTTTAAAGGAAGTTTTGTGGATGTTCTTTACGACGACGATGGGCGTGGGAGAGCTGGCAAATATACTGATTATGCTGCCCTTCGTGCTCGTGCCGACGATAGCCTATAAATATAAAAAGGGGTTAAAGAGCGTGTGCTTATACCTCGCTTTGGGGTGCGTACTGCAAGTTGTATGGTCATTCCCCGCCAACCTCTTTTTGAACTTCCCCGTATTCGTGGGCTTTGACTGGCAGCTCGGCATGAATACCTTTATGAAGCTTTGGTATTGGGTGATACTCTTCAACTTCGTCAAAGTCGTGGCGGTGGGGGCGATAACCCTCGTCGTATATAAGCCCATATCCAACCTCATAAAGCTGACGGGCGAGAAATTTGAAAAGAAGAGGGGCAAAGCCGCCTGACTTTAATCTAACCCGACAAAAAAATGATTGCATAACGCCGCCGTATGGAGTATAATAGCCATATGGCGGTGTTTATTTCACATTCGCCCGCGGAGACGGTGGAGTTTGCGCGGGAGTATGCTAAAAATTTAAAGGGCGGGGACGTCGTCGTCCTCTCGGGAGACTTGGGCGCGGGCAAGACGCAGTTTGCAAAGGGCGTCGCGCTCTTTCTCGGGATAAAGGAGGATATTTTGAGCCCGACGTACGCCTATATGAACGACTACGGCGGAAAGCTTTACCACTTCGACTTCTACCGATTGAAAAGCGGGGAGCAGGCGGAGGCGATGGGGCTTTGCGACTACTTCTACGGCGACGGCATAAGCCTTATCGAGTGGGGGGAGAACGTTGAGAGCGTACTGCCCCAAAATACCAAAAAGGTGGAGATATTGAAGCTGTCCGACAGGGAGCGGAAGATAATATATGAGTAACTATCTTGCAATAGACACCTCTTCGGGATATCTCACGGTATTTGCGAGGAAGGAAAGGATAAGCTGCATGAGATATACCCCCGATTGCGCGATGAAGCACTCCGTAATACTCATGGACGAGATAGACAAAGCCATGGACGAGATAGGCTTGAAGCCCGACGAGTGCGACTTTTTCGCCGCGGTGACGGGGCCGGGGTCGTTCACGGGCATAAGGATAGGAATAGCCGCCGCAAAGGGGCTTTCCAAAGGCGCGGGCAAGAGGACTGTGGGGGTGACTTCGTTCGACCTTGCGGCATATAATGTGACAGGCGAAAACTTCATAGTCGCGGCGGACGCGGGGCGCGGAATGTACTACATGAAGGGCTACGGCAGCGCGGCTTCCGATCCTTCATACGTCGACGGGGAGAAGATAGAGAGCTTTAAAGTTCCCGTGTACGGGTTTTCGGACTTACCGCTTAATCTTTACACTAAACTCGACCCCTCCGAGTGCATAGAGAGGGCGGCAATCGAAGCCGAGAAGAGAGGGGGCAAGTTGGAGGCGCTGTACGTCAGAAAATCTCAAGCCGAAGAGGAGAGGGAAAAATGAAGCTGAGGGGCTGGAAATACGAGGATATATTGACGATATCCGAGATGGAAAAGGCGTGCTTTCCACTTGAGCCGTGGTCTTTTGCCGCGCTTGCTTCGAGCTTTGCCTCCGACGCCTTTTCGGGCGTCGTCGCCGAGGACGGGGGAGAGATTTTGGGATACGGCGGCATAACTGTTGCCGCGGATACTGCCGATATAGACAACGTTGCCGTGCGCGAGGAATACCGCGGCGGGGGCGTGGGGACGGCGATAATTACAGAACTTATAAAAATTGCGAGGGAGAGGGGAGCGAAGAAGGTGTTCTTGGAGGTGCGCGTCTCCAATGCGACGGCGATGGAGCTCTATATAAAGAGCGGATTTAAGGGAGTGTACGCGCGGACGAGATATTATTCGGACGGCGAGGACTGCCTTGTCATGTCAAAGGAGCTTTGAATTTTAGTAGACGGAAAGTTTGTCTCCTGCCTTAAAAGGGGCGAGGGCGAGAGCGTCGTGCTGCTGCACGGCTATATGTCCTCTAAGGAGAGCTTTTACTATCAGATTGAGTTTTTGCAAAGATATTTTAAGGTGGTGGCTTTGGACTTCCCGGGGTTCGGCAGGAGCGAGCCGCCCGACAGCGCCTTTTCGGTGGGAGATTACGCCGAATGGCTGAAAAGATTTCTGGATTTAACGGGAGCGGACAGGGCGGATATTCTTGCGCACTCCTTCGGCGCGAGGGTGGCTTTCAAGCTGTGCGCCGCCTACCCCGAGAGGGTGAAAAAGCTCATAATAACGGGCGGGGCGGGATTGGTAAAACCCCGTTCGCCGCAGTATATTCGGCGGGTAAATAGGTACAGGCGGGTAAAAAAGCTATTTCCGAAGTTCGCCGAAAGACACTTCGGGAGCGAGGAATACCGCGCCCTTTCCCCCCTCATGCGGGAGAGCTATAAAAAGATTGTAAACGAAGATCTGTCTTCGGACTGCATGCGGGTGAAGGCTGAGACCTATTTATTATACGGGGAGAATGACGAAGTGACCCCGATAAATGAAGAGGGAAAAACCTTTCAGTCGCTTATAGCGGGCGCGAGGTTGGAGAGCATGCAGGGGGGACACTTCTGCTTTTCGGAATATCCCCGGATATTCAATAAAAAAATTTACTCTTTCCTACGGGAGACGTGATGGGTATTTTCATTTCTGTACAAAAGACTGTGGAGTGTGTGCTGTGCGCCGTGATATTTGCGGCGGGCTTTTGCGCGGCGGCATACAAGGCGCTGGGCATCTTGCAGGCGTTGGGCTATAAGAACGGGCGGCTCTTTAAATGGGCGAGAAAGAAGGGCAACCAAGCCTTGAACAGGCAGATATTGCTTGCAATTTCCTGCGCTTTGGGCTACGCCGTGGTTGCGGTGTGCTTCTGCTTTGCGGGGGAGTGGGCGGCGATTGCGGGACTTGCGCCCTGCATACTCTTTTTTGCCGTCTACCTGTATGCAGACAGGAGGGCGCTGCGCTCGCCTGCCGCATTTACGCCGAGATTCAAAAGGCTGTATGCGGTGTTTGCGGTCGTTTCCGCAGTCATAATATACCTTTGCATAACTTTACTGAACTTTGCGGACTATGTGTGGGAAAACGAGTATTTCACAGTGGTGAGATATCTTCCTCTTGCAATCTTTCCCCTTTTGACTCTGCCCGTCGTCGCCCTCTCGAACTCCATTGCCTGCATATACGAACTGCCCAAAAACAGGTCCTATATAAAAAAGGCGAAAGAAAAGTTGGAGAGGTCGGAAATAACCGTCGTGGGAGTTACGGGGAGCTTCGGCAAGACGAGCGTTAAACAGATATTAAGCCATCTTTTATCGGGCACGAAGAGGACGCTTGCAACCCCCTCTTCGCACAATACGCCGCTGGGGATAGCGATGACCGTTAACGGGGCGGAGCTGTCGGAATACGACGTATTCATAGCCGAAATGGGCGCGAGAAGGGTGGGGGATATCGCAGAGCTTTGCGAGATATGCCCGCCCGAATACTCCATAATAACGGGAATATGCAACCAACACCTCGAGAGCTTTGGAAGCGAGGAGAACATTGTAAAGGCGAAGGGCGAAATACTTTCAAACTGCAAAAAGGCGGTGATTGCGGGGGAGTGCTTCGGGCTTTATGAGGGCTATCCCTGCGAAAAGGTCAAGGGCGAAGAGCCCGAGGATATAGTGTGCGCGCCCGACGGAACTTACTTTTATCTCACTCTCGGGGGAGAGCAGGTGCGCTGCCATACGAAGCTGTTGGGAAGGCACAGCGCCAACAATATTGCGCTTGCGGCGACGGCGGCGAGCCTTTTGGGAGTGGATAAAAGGGAGATAATAGAGAGGATAGAGAGCCTTGACTTCGTCGAGCACAGGCTGCAGCTTATAAAGGCGAACGGGGTGGATATTCTCGACGACGGATATAATTCAAACGTCAAGGGGGCGGCGGACGCCATTGAAGTTTTGAGAACCTTCGGCGGGGAGAAGATATGCGTGACGCCGGGGCTTGTGGAGCTCGGAATACTCGAGGAGAGCGAGAACTATGCGCTCGGGAAACAGCTCGTGGGGCTGGACAGGGTGATACTCGTCGGCGAGACGCTGATTGCGCCCGTGAAAAAGGGATATCTCGAAAACGGCGGGGAGAGAGAAAGGCTCTCTTTGGCTGCGACTTTGAAGGAGGCGCAGGAGCTTTTGAAGGGCTTTATCAAGGCGGGCGACTGCGTGCTGTTTTTGAATGATTTGCCAGATGTGTATATGTGAGAAGAGTTGGGCAACCTTGTGTATGAGTGAAAAACATTGAAAGGGCAACCTTCATCCGTCTTTTTCTCGCTTTCGCTACGAAAAAGACACCTGTCTCGACGGCTGTAAGGTGTTTGACA
>CANRKX010000046.1 GCA_947631325.1 uncultured Clostridia bacterium
CCTAGCTCCCATACTCCTTTACTCCCAGCATTCACCCACTTTTGGCAAAGCAAGCAAACACCAGAAACTTCATCGCTATGCCCTTTAACGGTATTTTACCCCCGTCTTCGTATCAACGAAAATTGACTAGAATACTGCACCACTATTCAGTTTTGCTTATTATATCATATTGCGCGGCGACTGTCAACAGTTTTTAATTTTTTCTGCTTCTGACGAAGTTGACAAGCTCCTTTAAAAAGCTCACGTCGCCGTCCAAAACCTCGCAAATTTTAAGGCACTCGCCCGCAAGGAAGTCGGCGCGGAGTTTAGCTTCTTCAAGCCCGAAAACGCTGACCGCCGAGCATTTTTCTTCCTTGCTGTCCTTGCCGATACTCTTGCCAAGCTCCTCAAAACTGCCCTCGACGTCGAGTATATCGTCGGTGAGTTGAAAAAGATATCCGAGGTTCTGACCCAAATATTTAAGCTCGGAATATCGCTTTCCGCCCGTCAGAAAGGACGCGACAAGCAACGGTGCGGTGATAAGTCTGCCCGTCTTGTTTGCATATATGAAGTTGAGCGATTCCTCCTCGCAGTAAATCTCCTTTTGGTGAAAGAGGTCGGCGGATTGACCCGCAATCATTCCGTATATGCCCGCGCTGTTGCAAATATATTCGGCGGCTGAAATGTATTTTTCTCCCTTCCTGCACTCCTTAAAGAGTATTGAATATGCGGTATTCAGAAGCCCGTCGCCCGCTAAAACGGCGTTGCCCGTGCCGAAAACCTTGTGATTTGAAGGCTTGCCGCGGCGAAAATCGTCGTTATCCATCTCGGGCAGATCGTCGTGAATGAGCGAATAGGTATGAATCAATTCTATGGCGAGGGCGAAATTATATAGTTCTTGACGCTCCACGCCCAACAAATCGCCCGAAACAAAGGTCAAAACGGGGCGAAGGCGCTTTCCGCCGAGTTGCAAACTGTATTTCAAACTGTCGCAAAGTATCTGCGGGCGACATTGAAGCCCGTCGCAGAAGTCATTGAGTACATTTTCGAACTCGTCTCTGTACTCCTTGAATTTCTCTTCAAACGTCAATTGCCTACTCTCCTTGTTGCCGCAATATATGTGTTATACATAAGCATTGTTATCGTCATGGGTCCAACGCCGCCGGGTACGGGTGTTATATAGGAACACTTGTCCTTTACGTTTTCAAAATCGACGTCGCCGCACAGTTTGCCGTTCTCGTCCCTGTCCATTCCGACGTCTATGACGACCGCCCCCTCTTTAACCATATCGGCTGTTATGAATTTGGGCTTGCCTATCGCCGCGACGAGGATATCCGCTTCAAGACATTCCTTTTTCAAATCCTTTGTCTTGCTGTGGCATATCGTGACCGTGGCGTCTGCGTTCAAAAGCAGCAACGCCATGGGTCTGCCGACTATATTTGATCTGCCGACGACGACCGCCTTTTTGCCCTTTATATCTATATTTTTGCTCTCAAGCATCTTCATGACGCCGTTGGGCGTGCACGCGACAAGGCACTGCCCGTTCATAGCGAGTCTGCCTATATTGCTTTCTGAAAATCCGTCAACGTCCTTTTCGGTGGGGATTAAAGATAGCGCCGCCTCGCTGTCAAGCCCTTTCGGAAGGGGAAGTTGGACGAGTATGCCGTCAACATTATCGTCTGCCGCAAGCGACGAGATGAGCTCTTCAAGCTGCCTTTGCGTCGTCTCTTCGGACAGATAATAGGCATATGACTTTATCCCTGTCTCCTCGCATGCCTTTACCTTGTTGCGCACATACACCTGAGAGGCGGGGTCGCTGCCGACGAGGACGACGGCTAAGCCTATCTCCCTCTTCTGCTCCTCTTTAAAAGTCGCGATATCCACTTTAAGTTGGGCGCGCATATCCGCCGCAAGTTTTTTTCCGTCAATTATCTCGTACATAATTTTATCCCTTTAAAACATCGGCAAGTATGCCGCTTATAAAATCCGCGCTCTTGGGTGTGGAATAGACAGAAGCGATATTTGCCGCTTCGTTGACCGACACGACGTTGGGTATGTCGGGCATATACAAAATTTCCGCAAGGGCAAGAATCAAAAGGCTCTTGTCTGCGGCAAAAAGCCGAGATTGGGGGAAGAATTTTGACTTTTCGTCGATAATCTTCAAAAATTCATCCTCATGCTCTTTGACGATTGAAATGACTTTTTCAACGTATTCCTTATCGTCCGAGGTGAGGTTTGCCGCCTTTTCAAGGGCGGAGCAAAGCTTATCGTCTATCGTCCCGTTAAATCTCGATGCAAATATAATTTTAAAAGCTGTCTCTCTTGCAGTAGTTCTCATATGCCTTTAACGCAAAATATTCCCTTTTTAAAAAAGGGAATATTTTTTATTTTAAATTGCAGGTGTTTCAGGGAAATTTACGTCCTGAACGTGAACGTCGATTTTTTCGACCTTATAGCTCGTCATCGATTCGACGTTGTGTTTTATCGACTGCTGGATTTTAAAAGCAAGCGACGAGACGTTTTCGGTACTGTCAACCTTAACGCATATGTCGGCAATGATGCCCTGCTTGTCGAAATCCAACTTTATGCCCTTGTTTTTATTGTTTAAAAGCGTTACGCCTTCCACTTCCCCGATAGCCAGCGCGACAATGCCGCTGACAATGCCCGAGTTATAGGTTATTTTACCCTTCTGGGTGGTCGTGGGGTCATGCCTTAAATGTGCCATAATTTTCTCCTTTTCATTAGTATAACACATAGTTTGAAATTTTGCAACTTTTTATCAGACCTGAGAATAAACAGGTAAAATAATTATATTGCCGGGTTTGACGCCCACCTCGTCTTTGAGAAGTTTATAGATTGAGAGGGCTGTGTTGTAGTCGAGTTCGTCGGAATTGATGAACACGTTTACGTTCTCGGATTCCATTCCTATCGATACGACCGCGTCCGAAAATCCGCGCGATTTGATGAGAGTTTCCAACAAAAGCTCGTTTTCCATCATTTCGACAATCTGCATCTTGAGATTTACGGCTTCGTTGTACTTGTCGCTGCCCTCTTCATAGAGCGCGAGCACGTTGTCGAGCTGCATTATCTCTTCATTGCGCGTCGTTGTGCGCTCAGAGCGGAAGGTTGTAAAATAGTTTGAAGTCGTAACCGCAGTCTCCCCCGAAGCAATCACGTTGTTTGCAAGCAAGACGTTTAAAACGGCGGTCAGCGCAAGTAAGAATACGAGTGAGGACATGATGATGATTTTCTTTCTTTTTGACATAAATTTCTCCTTAAACATTCATTGAATAAATTGCTATAAGTTTTTTATCTATATTGAACGCGGTGGATACGGCGTTCAATATATCGCTTCTTGTCATCAGGTTGTTTGCGCCTTCGCAAACGACAATGACGCCCGTAATATTATCGTCGCTTTCGTTTATCATTACGTCGGCAGCCCCCACGCCCTTTATATTTTTTAAAATATTGGCGAGTTTGAGCTCTTTCGCACTCTTTTCCTGCGTCGAAACTGATGCCGCGGTCGGGCTTTGCGTGCCCTTATTGATAAAATACAGCACAAAGACTAAAATTACGAGAAGGACAACGGCAATTATTATCTTTTTGTTCTCTTTCACGTATTCAAGCGCTTTCTGCATATACTGATATATTTATATAACCCAGCCCTTCGAGATATGCATAAATTGAGTCAATTAATTGACTGTTTTTTTGTACAAGCTCCACTTCTACCGAAATAACCTTAAATTGCCCGTCGCTGTATTGCACTTCGAGGAGGCAATCGCTCTCCGCGCCGAACTGCTTAAATATGAGCTCCTCCATCTGCCCGCTCTGGTGTTCGGAGTAGACGTTACATATATATTGATAGTCCGCCGACGCATCTTTTGCGCTTCCCGAGGTCGGGATATCGAAGAGAGTTGCGACGGGTTGGATAAGCACGAAAATGCATACCATTCGCATGACGAAGGTCACGGTTTTATTTAATCTGCCGTCGGGAATCAAAAGTGAAACGACGACGGAAAGAAATATTGCGCTCGCCGCGCTTGCAAGATAAGCCGCCATCAGATAAAGCTGTTCGCCGAATTTATTACGAGCATTATGACGAGGGCGTACATGAAAGCCACCGTCAATAGCCCCGCTATAAAGTATTCTATATCTTTGGAAAGGTCGGAGAGCATGCCGTACACGTTGTTTTCGCCGATGGGTTGCACGATAGCCCCCACCCCTTTCAATATTATCGAAAAGGAAGCAAGCAACACGACGGGCCCGAGCATTTCGCCCATAAGCAGTATTATTCCGCTCAGCCCCACCGAGCTTTTTATTAGAAGCCCCGCCGAAGCCAGCATATCGAAGCCGTTTGACAAAAAGTTGCCCACGAGCGGCACCGAGTTGCCGACGACGAATTTTGTAGCCTTGAAGATTATGCCGTCGAAGAGAGACCCCGCCGAGCTCTGCGCCGTTATAAATATGCTGAACACGGTGACGGTTATGCCAATCACCCACTTCATGAGGCTTTTTATCAACGCCGTGACGCCCGAAAAGGACATTTCGGGATTGAAACGCGACAAAAAATTCAATACGATTACGGCAACGGTCGCAGGGAAGATAAAACCGCTGACTATCTCCACCGCCCCGCCCGACAAAAAGATTGCGGAAGGTTGATAGATAGCCGCGCTGCTTGTCCCGCCCGTAAGCACGGTGAGCGTTGCAAGAATGGGCGTTATTATCTCAATCTGCCTTTTAACCGAATTTATACAGCCGATACAGTCCGATATGACGCCCGCCAACATTGTGCCGACAATCAAAATTATGAGCGAAGTGCAGGCAAGCCTTACTATCTTCGCGGTCGATTTGCCGAGTACGCTCCCCTCCGCCGCGTTGACCACGGCGCACAATAGCGCAATCGCGGTGACTGCGGCAAATGCGGGAATCAGATTGATAACTTCCTTGAAAATCACATGAAAAATTTCCGAAAAATAACTTCCGTAATCTGCGCCCGCGTCGCCGTTTATGAAGTATTCTACTATTTGCTTTGCGCTGTCGCCGAACTTGTGAAGTATATTTTCGTTGTCGCTGTCGAGATATTTTTGAAGCTCGGTCAAATCGAGGTCCTCTAAAAGCGAAGTGAGATTTTCGTTCAACTCCTCGCGCCCGCCGTCGTCTGCCGCCGCCCCGACAGACAGCGACGCAATAAGACAAACGGCAATAAAAGCAAGCAAAATCAGCGCAAAGACAACCTTTAAGCGAGGTTTATGAGCGACGTTATTATTTTGTACGTACTTGACAATATGGGGATTGCAACAACGAAAATTATTATTTTGCCGCATAAAACAAGCTTGTCCGCCACTCCTTCAAAACCCAATTCCTTCACCGAACCCGCAGTCAACTCCACGAGAAAGGCAATGCCTATCACCTTGAAAATTATCCTTATAACCTCGCCGTCAACGCCCGAATTTTGGGTAAATTCTTTGATAAATCGCACGCTTTCGGTAAGATAATCGAAGGCGTACAAAAACATTATTATCCCGCCCGCAGTCAGGCACAGCGGAACCAATTCGGACTTATGGCTCTTTAAAATGAACGCGCAGACGGCGGTAATGACCGCTATGCAGCACAATCTGAATATAAACATCAGAAGAGATCGAAAAGCTGTCTCACTTGCGAGAACAGGTCGGCAATCATCGAAATGACCACCGTCAACACGATTATTAGCCCCACCAAACTTACGAGGGTGGCGATATCGTCCCTGTCGGACTTCTTCAAAACCTGACAGATAATCGTGACGATTATGCCCACTGCGGCTATTTTGAAAATTATACTTATATCCATTCTTCACGCCAACAGCACAGCGAGCAATACGCCGAGCAAAAAGAAAATTTTTATGTACAGGGAACTATATTTTTTGTATGTCTCCGCGCTCTCCTCCCTGCGCTTTGAAAGCACGGACTTTCTGTCGTTTAAGTAGTCTATCTGCGAAATTGCGTCGCTCTTGCCGAGATTTTTTGCATAGTCGCGGATTATATCGCCGTCCTCGCCCTCTAAAAGTTGTTTGCCTCCCAATATATCGGGCATGAATTTATATTTTTTTGCGATTTCGGCGACGGGCGCGCGGGTGAATTTGAGGTTTAAGAGAAGTTCTTCGTTGAACTCGTACAGTTCCGCAAAGACCGCCATTCTCTTCTTTTTATTCGCCGACAGAAACACCCCTATCGACGAGGTGACGCCCGCCACCGCTACAAGAATTAAAATTTTTATCATATATTTCAGGTTGTCCGAAACGTGGCTTAAGCTCCACGAAATAGTCAAACGGCAGAGCCGACAGCTTTTTTCTGTCCACCATGTGCGAGGAGGCGATTACGGGAATTCCGCAGTCAACCGCAAACCTTGCCGCCGCCACGTCCTCCGCGCCGTAAAGCTCGTCGCAGATTATGACGTCGGGTTTCATCGCCCTTATCGCCGCCGAAAACGCGCTTACCTTGTTGCCCGCCCGAACGACGTCCGTCCTGTCGCCCAAGTCAAACCCGTTGCCCGTGCCGTCGAGGGCGGCAATCTCGTTCCTCTCGTCGAACACAAGCACGTTTGCGCACCTTTGCCCGCTTAAAAATCTTGCTATATCCCTGAGCCGCGTCGTCTTGCCCAGCCCCGGTCGCGAAAAGAGCAAAATCGAAGGAATATCGCCCATTAAAAGCCTTTCGCACTCAAATTTTGCGCAGTCTTTCACGTCGTGCGGGATGCGGATATTAAGCGAAGTGAAGTCGCGGATTGTGCAAATTTCGCCGTTTTGGGTGACGTACTCGCCGCCGAGACCAATCCTTATGCCATGCCCGCAGGTTATAAAGCCGCGTTTAATCTGCTCGGCGTAATTGTATACGCTTCCGCCCGTCGCCGCTTCTATAACCTTCGCCGCGCTCGTCGCAACAAGCCCCTCCTCTCTCCTGTCCGTCAGCCCGAATCTTCCGAGATATTTATATTCGCCCCTGTATTCGACGATTACGGGCTTGCCCTGCCTGTATCTGATTTCGGTCAGAAAATCGAGATTTAAGCGGTCGAGTGCGCTCCTTAAATCCTGCGTCAGAAAGGACAAACTCATAATTTAATTTATTTTAACCGCAACAAAAAAAGAACCCCGCAGAGAGTTCTTTTGATTTAAGATTGAATTTCTGTATATTCTTTTAGCAAAAGCCGCAGTCATTTAGCAACATATTGCTACATGATATAATCTTTTAACAAGCTGATATAACTTGTCTTAGCAATATCGTGTTAAAATCACATTAAATATAATCGATATTTTGTTAAAAATCCAAAATAAAAAATTATTGTAATCTCCTATTTTGCAACTAAACAAAAATCATCGTCAGAAACGGGTCTGAGCTTTTTGCGCCCGCACTTTGGACACCTTTCGTCATCGCAAGCGATATTGCACCCTTCGCAAAAATTCATATCACTCCTCTGATTTCCGATTATCGATTAAATTATAGCATTATGTGATACAAAACGCAAGAGTCAGCATGAAATGATTTATGCTATGCTTAATTTTATAATCAATTTTTATTTAAACCGAACTCCCTCGTTTGCAATACTTCTTTCCAATAACTTTCGCGCCCTATGATATACTCATTTCCGAGATTCATATTGCAAACCTCAAGAATGGAATATTTAAAATTGTATTTATATTTTGCTCCACGTTCAGCCAAAAGCGTCTTTAACTCCTGATTTCCGCCGTGACCGTCCTTGGCATATGCCGTCCACCTCTGCCAAATACACTCATCGCCATAGGCGCTTCCTACATATTGCTTGCCTGTTAACCTGTCCGCAATCAAATAAACGCCCTTTACATTTGAAAGAGCCGAACGCCATGAGGGAATATTGTCACGGATGATTGCTTCTAATGTCTCATAATCAATATTAACTTGGTCAAAGCCGACAAAATCGTTAATTGATACGCGTTTATCGAGAATTGACGATATGACGATATCCCGCGGACTTACGCCGCTTTCTGGATTCATTTCAAGTTTCGGATAGGACTGGCGATATTCCTTTTTATAGGATACAAATATCCTGCCTATCAAATCGGTCTGAATATCGACGAGCTCGGTCTGATATTTCCAGCCGCTCCAATTTTCATTTGGCAGTTCAATAGGTTTAGGTTCGCCCAAAACTTTATAAATTCCGCCAAAGACCCATAAATCTTTATCATAATAAATCAATGATAAAATGTACGGTCTTGAAAAATTTTTATTGGTCTGATGTTCTTGCCATTCTTTAAATTCACCAATAAGAAATTTTCTATATGGCTTCATTTTATCATTCAATCCCGTGGCAAAATGCACTTTATAATTTTTTAATTCACCCTCGCAAATGTTTAAAACGTCGAGCAGCTTTAACATATTTTTTTCTCCTTCCTTTGCAGCAAAACAGCTTAAACAAGGAGATTCCTCCGCTAAAATTATCGCTTTATATTATCTTTTAAGTATTGAAAATATCGTGTTCATTCTGGTTATCCGAATATTGATTTTTACTCTTTTTGGATAAGACGATATCTTTGACGGTATAAATATACCACAAAATTCCCGTTATGGGGGAGACGAGCAGACTCAATACAAGTGTTCCGCCGAAGCCCAAAATTACGCCGATGCGCACCCCGTCACTAAAAGCCTGCTCGGGGGATTTATCTTCGAAATATTTTTTTGCCAATTGCACGCCAAAAAGCACGGAAGGAATTATAAAAAACGCCCACAAAACGACAATTACCATTGACGTAACTATGTATGCGTCGGGGATAAAAGTCGGGTCGAGAAGGCATAGCAAAACGGCTAATCCCGCAAGCGCAATGCAAATTGTCAAAACAATTAATAATTGATTTATTTTCTTCATCGAGTTACCCGTTAAATTGAAATTTATTATTCGGTGTAGAACTAAATCTTGCCGCATTTGGGGCAAATGGCTGCTTTGATTTGTTTCTCCTCTTTTTCCTTTTTTAACGAAATATAAGCTAATAACGATGCGCCGTGAATTTTTAACTCATAATTCATTTTCATTTCTTCATTGCAATTATCGCATTTCATTTATTTTTTCCTCTTTCAAATTCCTGTTTGTCGCTATTATTATACTATAAAAACAGGGAAAGCGCAAGCGGCAGGCGGAATTCATAAATAAAAAATAAATCCGAACCGCTCACACTTTACGAGTATCGGTTAGGATTATACTGACTTGGTGCACCGTCTGAAAACAAGGTTGAACTTTCAAGTTCTTCAAGCGATACAATTTATTCTTTTCCGTTTCCGTTATAGACGATTTTGATATGGTCGTCAAAGACGTAAATTGCGTTGATAAGGCTATCCACTTGCCAGTCTCCTTGTTTTGTGGTAAATTATTGATGCGGGGGCACTCTTATTTTTTGGAGTTACTCAACAAAAGTATAATGTTTTGTGGCATAAAAAAGTTCAGCGAGGTATCAAAGATTTGGTGAAAAACAAAAAATGGATAATATTAAATATTCTTGCCGTTTTCAGCGGAATAAGTTTGTTGCTTCAACAATTCTTTTTGTCCGGAAACAATATGAGCATTGGGGAAGCGGCGTGGTTCATAATGACCATAGCGTTATGCTTTTCTTATGTATCTTACGG
>CANRKX010000047.1 GCA_947631325.1 uncultured Clostridia bacterium
CAATAACTGTGAGCCCACCATGCGGCACCAAGACTTAAACACTTGGCTTGTATCTTTGGATGCGCCCATCGCATACGACAAGGGGGATGTATAACAGAGAACCCCGACTACCACATAACGTTCAACCACCTCCAGCAAAAGCTTGAAGTAGTTCCAGCCCAATGCTACCATTAATATAATAATCAGCAATGAGCCGACAACCGAAACTCCGGCTACAACTGATATGAGACCGCTTCGCAATGTGGATTCTATGCCTGCGAATGTAAAATTTTCCCCATTCATCGCAATGTCCATTAACGCAGTATAGGGCGCCCGTGCTATTTGCAATACATATAGGAAAACCGGTTTAGCAAAGCCAATCAGCAAAGCAAATAATGCCGCCCGAACCAAAAGAGTTATCGGGTTCTCGCCTTCCGTAATTGGGCCGCCGAATGTCCGAAATAATTTCCAAATCGTAATCAAAAATAATAGCGTCCATGCAGTAAACTGAATTATTGTGAACGCCTTAGATACAAAAGGAAAGTACTCTTCCATTGCGGTCATATCCGTGCCAAGCGCACCAAGGAACAGTCCCGAAACGGCATCCATCAGTTTCGTCACGACACTGCTTACCCAACCGACAATCCCATCAAATATCCAATCAAGCAAATTTTATCACCTCCTTTATCCGATGTTGACCTACCCTGCGAAATTGCCACCCGCAATCAACGGCTGGATGTATGCGACGATAAATCCGAGCGAATTGAGAATAATCCACGTTATGACGATACGTTTGAGCCAAGCCGTAGCTTCATCCACAGCTTTTTGGTTTCGGGAAACCAAACGAACAATCAACGCAACTGCTGCCATTGTTACTGCCACTATCGTGCTAATCGTGACAATATGACCGTAGACATCGCGCATGATAGAACTGAATCTATCCCAAATCGTTTCGGTTTCTGCGGCGAATACCGGCTGTATGACAACAATCATTGCCGCGATAATACCGATAATCGTCCAATATATCGCCACCTTACTCTTGCGTCCTCTTTCTTGATTCGACATAGGCACCTACCTCCTTGAATAAATTTTTTGCAAGAAAAAAACCGCTTCTGAAACTGCTGTTTCGGAAACGGTTCCTTCGAACAAATCTAATTTTGGATGATATCAGTATAGCACAGATGCTTTTTCATTGCATCCGCCTTTTTCTGCCAACTTATCGCCATTTTTGTGCCATTTTAATGCCGTGTATGTAAGTTGAAATATTGCTTAGCTCTGTTTTACAAATGGTGTATTTTGTGATATATCATAATTTCTTCTCCGTTCGCTTAGACATATAATAGCAATTAACTTCAAAACCTAATTTTTTATATACCTCTGTGGCATTTACGTTGGGCGCAAAAACCTCAAGCTGTGTATATTCACATTCATTTTTCGAAAAATATTCTTCTGCAGTGTTAATAAGCAATTTACCTACACCTTGCCTACGCTTATCTTTAGTAACCACTAAATCACTAATAAATCCTATTTTGGGGCAAGAAGTAGTCAAATCGGATTCCGCACCGCCCTGGAAAATTTTACACGCAATCATGCCAAAAACATTGCTGTTCCTTACGGCAACAAAAATTCTTCCGTTATGCTTTTCTATTTCAGACATTAAATACAAGAAATAGTCGTTACGGTAATTTTCTTTAACTATGAGAACATTCCGTTTATCAAGGTTCGCAATGTATTCCTGAAGTTCTAAAAGCAAGTCTTTAACCTGTTCTTCGTAATCTGTCGTATATTCGATGATTTGAAAATCCATTGTCCGTAACTCCTATGGCATATTAGCGTTTAAAAGAGTATAGCATAAATTGAAGAAAAAATCTACCAAACCATGACGCATTAAATTGCAATCAACAAAAAAGGGCACAGCAATCTGCGCCCTTACCAACGAGAGGCTTATCCTCCTTTTTTCTATGTATTTTTGTGTTAAATGTGTCTTATTGCCATCGCCGGTATCCATATTATAGAGTAAACATGGGTGACCGCGCCGATTAATTTGCCGTTCTGAACTATGGGGCTGCCGCTCATGCCCTGCACGATGCCGCCCGTCTTGTCAAGAAGTCTCTCGTCCTCCACTTTAATCACGAAATTTCTGTTGTCTTTATTGTTTTTGTCCACTTTGACAATGGAAATTTCGTACTTTTCGGGTTCTTTGCCATAGATTGTAGAATAGATATACGCCGTTCCCATCTGCGCCTCATTCAACGAAGCTTTGGAAATTTTCAAAAGGTTTGAGCAGTCGAAGCCCGAATTCAAGGTGCCGTATACGCCGCAATCGCAATTAACTTTAGCTTCCCCTATAAGTGTTCCGCTCTCGAACGCGCCCTTAAGCTCGCCCGGCGTTCCCCTAACGCCCTTCTTCACGTCGTATATAAGGCTTCCGAATATCGTGCCGCTGTTTATTTCGACAAATTCGTTTTTGAGGTTGGTCACGGGATGACCGAGAGATGCGAATTTTCTGTTTACGGGGTCGATATAGGTCACGGTGCCTATGCCGCTTATGCTGTCTTTCACGAGAATCCCCAGCCTTTTGCCGCCCGAGACAAGCTCTTTTGCGGGAGTTACGGTCAATTTCAGGCTTTCTCCCTCCCTTATAACTTCCACTTCGCACCTGTCGTTTGCCGTCGCAATAATCTTATTTATATCGGTCGCGGCATTGACAGAAATTCCGTTTATACTCTCGATTATGTCTCCAGCCGCTATGCCTGCGTCTTTGGCGGGCGAGGACACTCCGTCGCTCGTCACTACGTCGCATATACCGACCACTTCTACTGTTGTAGTGTTTAAGACAAACCCCGCGGGGAAGCCGCCGAGGTACAGATAATCTTCCTCCGCAAGCGCAACTGCGGGCGAAAAACTCAACACCGCGACCAATATTGCGAGCGTCAAGGTCAAATATTTCAATACTCTCTTTACGTTAAACATAACAAAAGTATTGTGCGCACATTTTGACCGATTATACGAAAAACCCGACGGATATCGCCGTCGGGAATTACTTTTTGAAATTCTTAATCAATTGCCGCGCATGGTCGGTCGCTGCCTCCGATTTGATGTTGCCCGTGAGTCTAACGATTTCGTCAACTTTCTCCTCTTCAGTCAATTGCTTGATTTTGGTAAGCGTTTTGCCGCCCTCGTCAACCTTGTATATTAAAAGCTGCGTATCGCTCGCCGCGCAGACTTGCGGCAGGTGCGAGACGGCGATAATCTGCGTCCGCTCTGCAATATATTTGAACTTTTCGGCAACGGTATTAGCGGTAAATCCGCTTATTCCCGCGTCAATCTCGTCGAAAATATATGTCGAAATGCCGTTCAAATCTTTAAGATTTGTCTTGACCGCAAGCATAAATCTACTCATTTCGCCGCCGCTTATGACCTTGCTCAACGGCTTTAAAGGCTCGCCCCTGTTCGCCGAGAATAAAAATTCTATCTTGTCCGACCCGTCAACCGAGTTTAAATCGGCGGATTCTTTGTCATATTCTTTGAAATTCACGGCAAAATCGGCGTTCGCGATATTAAGAGTTTTCAATTCGGCAATGACGCCTTGGCAGAAATTTTGAGCGGATTTTTGCCTTAGCTCTGTTATTTTTCGGCAAATCGAGTAAATTTTGCCGTCAATTTCGGAGAGCTCCGCCGTCATTTTATCAATTGTGGCGGCGGCGTCGGACAGCGCGTCGTATTTTTCTTGGGCGGCGTCGCAGAACTTCAGAATTTCTTGCTCGTCCGCGCCGTATTTCTTTTTTAAATTGTTTATAAGCGATATCCTTTCATCGACAAACTTTGCTTCCTCTTCGTCGAAAGTCAGACCTTCGGCGGCGTCGGAGACTGTCTCCGAAATGTCCTCGATTTCCGCACCCACCTCTTCAAGCCTGTCCGATATATCCGAATATGCGCTGTCGAGGTCGGAAATCAAGTGGATATTGCGTTTGGCTTCGGATATCGAATCGATACACCCGCCTTCATCAGAAAAAATTGAATGTACGGCATTGAGTGCGGCGAATATCTTTTCAATATTCATCAATATATTGCGCCGCGATTTGAGCTGTTCGAATTCTCCAATCTTCAAGTCGGCGGCTTCGATTTCCTCTATCTGGAATTTCAGAAGATCGAGTTTTCTTGCCCGCTCCCCCTCGTCGCCGCCCAAATCGGCAATCGTGCGCTTAATGCGCCTTTTTTCGGAAATAAGTTCCGAAAGCTCGGCTTTCAAGGGCGAAAGCCTGTCGCCGCAAATGGTATCGACAAGTTTTAATTGATTGTCCTCGCTCAACAGGAAAAAGTGCTCGCTCTGACCGTGGACGTCAACAAGTCGGGCTGTCAGCGTTTTTAACATTGAGGACGTTGCCGCATCGCCGTTTATCTTCACGCTCCCCCTGCCGTCAACGTTGAACTTTCTTGTTATTACAATCGTGCCGTCCGATTCTATATCGTAATCGGACAGAACCTTTACGGCATCCGAATTCTCGTCAACGACAAATTCGGCGCGCACCATAGCTTCCTGCTCGCCGAATCTTATCATGCTTTTATCAGCCTTACTTCCGAGGACAAAGTTAATCGAATCGAGAATGACCGACTTGCCCGAGCCCGTTTCGCCCGAGAGCACGTTCAGTTTTTCCCCGAATTGTATATCCGCCTCGGAAATAAGCGCAACGTTTTTTATATGCAGTCTTTTTAACATTAACCGAGATATTCTTTAAGTTGATCGACGACCTTGGGCGTGTGCTCGTTGGAGTCAACGACAATCAAAAGAGTGTCGTCGCCCGCAACGCTGCCTATAATCTCATTTATCTGCAACGAATCGACGAAAACGCCGACTGTCGAGCCGTTGCCCCTCATCGTCTTTACGAGAATGAGATTGTTTGCGGAATTTATCGTGAGGACGCAACCTTTAAACAGATTTGTCATGCGGTCGGTCACACTGTCAACGTATGTATCGAGGCTTGCATATCTGTATTTTTTCTGCGTTCCCGCGACTTTGTAGAGCTTTAATTCCTTTACGTCCCTCGAAATAGTTGCCTGAGTTACGTTGAAATTGACCTTGTTGAGTTCGTCGCATAGCTCTTCCTGAGTGTCAATTTCCTTGCTCGCGATGATTTCGAGAATTTTTTGTTGTCTTAACGTCCTTTGCATTTATTTACTCCAGATACTGAGTTTTAATAAAAGTTTACTGAAAAAGTTTTTGTCGTCCGTCGTTATGAAGTCTGCACAGCAGTCCGCCTTAGAAACGGTGACAATCTCCCCCGCCTTCAAGGGGTCCTTAACGCTTCCGTCAACCGCCATAACGAGGGACGCGCCCACGTTAACGGAGTTGACGGCAATGACCGAGCTGTCGCCGATAACCACAGGTCTTGAATGAAGGGTATGCGCGCAAATCGGCGTGATTATAAGGGCATTCAATTCGGGGGACAAAACCGAACCGCCCGCGGCAAGCGAATATGCGGTGGAGCCCGTCGGGGTGCTTATGATAAGCCCGTCGGACGAGAAGTTATCCAAGGTTACGCCGTCGATTTCGGCGTGAAGATTTACTGTATTTGCAAAGTCGCTGCCTGCGGTATTGCGCTGTATGACGAGGTCGTTCAAGGCATAAAAGGTGTTGTCGCCGTATGAAATTTTAAGCATGCTTCTGTGACAGATCTGATATTTTCCGCCGCACACAAGCTTCACCGCGTCGTCAATCTTCTCCCTCTCGAATTCGGCGAGAAAACCGACGTGACCGTAGTTTATACCTATTATTTTAATGCCCCTTACCGCACATTGTGCCGCAACCGACAAAATCGTGCCGTCGCCGCCGAGGACAAAGAGCACGTCAACGCCGTCCAAATCGCAAAAATCCCAAACGCGCACACATTCATGTCCGCGCGCCCTCAATTTATCGCTTATTTCGCGTACATATCCCGCGTTGTCGTCCGCGTGCTTTTTATTACAGTATACACCCGCCCTCATATTTACTTTAATTATAATACGATTTATACAAATATGCAAACAAAAAAGCCCGCAAATTTATAAATTTACAGACTTTATTAATATATTCACGTCGGTCGGCTCCCCGTTTTTTTGGAACAGAGCAAGAAATTCTATGTTCTTTCCCTTGACAATGGGCGCGCAAGTCAGATTTTTAATCGCCAGACTATGCGACAGGGCGAAGTCGCAGACCTTTTTTATAATCCTCTCCCTCGTCTTTGCGTCCTTGACAATGCCGTTCTTGCCGACCGTCCTGCTCTCGCACTCGAATTGGGGTTTGATGAGGGCGATGACGAATTTGCCGTCGTCAAGAACGTCGGCAACCTTATCTAATATATACGTGAGGGAAATAAAGCTTACGTCGATAACCGCCCCGTCTAACTGTTCGAAAAATTGCGATTTATCGAGATAGCGCGCGTTGAAATTGTCGATTATGACGACATTTTTTTGAAGTAAAGAGCTGTCAAGCTGGCTTTCTCCCACATCGATACAGTACACTTTTGACGCGCCGTGTCTGAAAAGGCAATCGGTAAAACCGCCCGTGCTCGCCCCGATATCGGCGAAAATCTTGCCCTTTACGTCAAAATCAAAGTCTGAAATCGCCTTTTCGAGCTTATAGCCGCCGAGAGACACAAAGGGCTTTTGTGTCTCGCAAAAGGTCAAGTTCTCATATGAGGTCACTTCGTAAGCGGGATCCACCCTTTTGCCGTTTACAAGCACAAGCCCCCTCTCCACAGCCTGCGCCGCCTTTGTGCGCGACCCGTATCTTTCGGCGAGAAATTTATCTATTCTCATATTGCTTTATCGCTTGGACAATGGCTTTGCCGTTTACGCCGTAATCGTCCATCAGTTCGCCAACACTCCCCTGCGGGATAAATTGGTCGGGGAAGGCAATATTTTTGATTATCTTATCGCTATCCGCAAAAAATGCGTCAACCATTGTGCCGAAGCCGCCCAATTTCACGTTGTCCTCAATAGTCACGATATATTTTTCGGGCATAGAGCTCAACATTTCATCGTCGAGCGGCTTGACGAAGCGGGCGTTGACGACCTTTATATGTATGCCTTTTTTATAAAGCTCCTCCGCGGCGGCGAGCGCGTGGGTAATAGCCCTCTCTCCGCAGGCAAGCACGGCGTATTTGCCGTCGCCCGAAACGAGTTCTTCCCACTTTCCCAATTCTATGGGCGCGCTCGAACTGAAAACGCGCCTGCCCGCGCGGGGATATCTTATGGCGAGAGGTCCGTCGAATTGTGCGCTGAAATACAAAAATTTCTTGAATTCATCAACGTCTTTGGGAACGGCTATGGTGAGATTGGGCACCATCGTCAAAAAGGACAAATCGAAAACGCCCTGATGGGTCTCGCCGTCCGCGCCCGAGACTCCCGCCCTGTCGATACAGAGGGTGACGGGCAGATTCTGACTGCATATATCTATAATTATCTCGTCGAAAGACCGCTGCAAGAAGGTCGAATAGACGGCGTAATAGGGTTTAAGCCCGCAACTTGCCATTGCCGCGCAGAGAATTGTCGCGTGTTCTTCGCAGATACCGATATCGAACGAACGGGTAGGATATCTTTCGAAAAATCCCGCAAGACCGAGACTTGAAGTCATTGCCGCAGTCACCGCGGTGATTTTGGGATTTTTTGCCGCAATGTCGATAAGCGTTGCGCCCAACACGTCGGAATACTCGCTTTCGACGCTCTCCGACTTGGGAATGGCTATGCCGTGGGTGGCTTCGGGATTTTCTTCGCAGAATGAATAGCCTTTTCCCTTCTTTGTGACGATGTGCAATATGACCGACTCGGTTTTGAGCCGCTCCTTTACTTCCTTCAATTTTTCAATCATTACGGGAAGGTCGTTGCCGTCGTACACGCCGTCGTACTTAAAGCCGAACCTCTCGAAAATCTTTGCGTGGCGTTCGCGCTTTTGATTGTGCGCAAAATCGTCGCTTAAAATTTCGAGATATTCGTGCATACTGCCGACCGTCGGGGCGATTGACATGCCGTTGTCGTTTAAAATCAACAAAATATTGGTGTTGAGAAGGCGCAGGCTGTTGAAGGCTTCATAGACAAGCCCGTTGTTGAAAGAGCCGTCGCCGATAACCGCAATGACGTTATAATTTTCGCCCTTTATATCGCGCGCCTTGGCTATGCCGAGAGCCGCCGAAACCGAAGTGCCCGCATGTCCCGTGTTGTAGCAATCAAAAAGACTCTCCTCCCTTTTCGGAAAGCCCGAAAGCCCTCCCTTTTGGCGGAGAGTGTCAAAATTTTGATATCTGCCCGACAGCAATTTATGGGTATAGCATTGGTGCCCGACATCGAAAATCAGCTTATCGTCAGGAAAATCAAACACATAATGAAGCGCAACGGTGAGCTCGACCATGCCGAGATTGGAGGAAAGATGACCGCCGTTTTTAAAGACGGTTGAGGTTATCTTTTCCCTGATCTCCTCCGAAAGAGCGGTAAGCTCATCGCAGGTCATTGCTTTAAGTTGCGCTTGGGTTATATTTTCAAGCATTATTTTTCCCTCTTGAAGAAGGTCGTAAAGCGCGCAAAGCCAAACACTATCTGCCTGTTGAATTTGATTGCAAAGTGCTTGAAGATTGCCTTGCCGCCCACGGTGAGCGCGCCGATTATCGCGCTGACGAGGATTGCCGCGACGAGTTCGATTACCTCTCCCCCGCCCACCGCAATATGTACGACGAGAGCCGTGCCAGCCGCGCCGCTGACTATGCCGCAAATATCGCCGATGACGTCCGCAAAGATGCTGGAAAGTTTGGAAGCGTTGACGCACAGCGACACCGCCCTCTTAGCCCCCTTAATCTTGTTGGATGCCATGGCGTGGAAACCTTCAACCTTGCATGAGATAATGGCGTTTGCGAGGACGTCACAGCTGATATTCAGAACAAGCAAGACCAAAAGCACGATTACGCAGACGGCGGCAGGGCTGTCAGATATGGCGATTTCGGTAAGAAAACTGAATATTACCGTAAGTCCGAAGGACAGAAATAATACAAAAATCCCCCAAGTGAGCCAATTTGAAGCACGCTTTTTGGACGCCTTTTTATTTTTAGCGTCTCTTTTTGCGCCCTTTTCGGCTTTATCTGAAGGGGGTTCGGAATTTTCGTTTAAATTTTGAGAGTTGTCGTCCATAAAAATACTTTTAAAAATAATACGCACAGGCGTGTGCGTAATTTAAAACCGAATAGTGGTTTATATTAAATAAACTTTGCGGCTTAGGTTCGGTAGGATTTCCCTCATAACTCACTCCCCGTCGCCGTAGAAGCAGTTTCCTTTTACGAGTCAGAGCGCGCAGAGCGCGCCACCGAATCACCACTTAGTCCACACCGTAATCTCTAATATAAAAATCAGTCTAGAAGCTTTCCTTGACAATTTCCGTTGAGCTTATCCTCTTTTGCAAAATCAATTTCAAATAGCAAT
>CANRKX010000048.1 GCA_947631325.1 uncultured Clostridia bacterium
AGTGCAACAATGCAAAAAGCGAAACAAAAAATCTTAATGGGTAATAAAAAACGAGACGGGCAACAGCCCGTTTTTTTACACGGGGGAAAGATTATGCAAAGGCGAAAATCAATAACTATATCGATATTTTCGTTGCTTTTAGCCGTGTGCTTAGCGCTCGGTCTTTTTTTATCTTATCCGAAAAAAGCAGAGGCAATGTCTGATGACAATATAGTGAAAATAGTCGGCAAAAGCGGATATGCGGATTTGGTTACAAAAGACGGCGATATAGATAATGACGTATTACATGATTTATATGCAAAACTTACAGGTAAAGCTGACGCTACATTAGACGATGTTACCGATAAATTAAAGCCATCCGGTTCGCCGCGCATGAGTGCAAACGGTTGGTATGAGGGCTTTACCGCCGAGGAAATAAGAAATATCAGCACAACTGACGCAGGCAAGGATTTGGTTTTGAAATTCGGCGATCTTGAGTGGACTGTCGTTTATTTATCTTTGGACAGAAATGATGAGCCCGTTGTGACCCTTATGCTTGCAGATTATTCAGATTACAATAAAACAAGTTCATTTGTTTATAGTAATTTTTTGTCTGGTACTTATGGCGATTTTTTGGCTGATCATGGTACATATCGACTTATAACCGACTTTGATTATCCTGCCGCGAGATATTCAACAAGTGAGTTGCGCTCGGCTCTGAATGTGGGTATGTTTAAGGCAACCTCTACGGAAGGCGGCGAGCAAATTAATCAGGACAGTAACGACGCGCTTGCCGTATTTACAATGACGGACAAACAGCTTGTCGGCACGGACAAGAAAAGCCTTATGAAGTACATAGATATGCCCTATCTTGTGCCTTATCAAGCGACAGAAACTTGGGTTAAACAATATGATGCTGGCGTGGGCAATACATTGAGTTCACCTAATGCTGCTTATGGGAAGAACCTCGATGAAGACGATGGAGTTGATTCAACATATAGAGAATGTGCTTTGAATAAGCGAAATTTTTGTATACAAGCTCCTTCAAATTTTGACTACAATTCATATGCTCTCAACAATTATATGTATGACCATGCGGGTATAAGTCGTGAGGTTAACAACGGATTTAACACCGATGTTGTAAACAATATGTCGGCTGATTTGTCGTCAATCAATTTATATGACGGCGATTGGAAAAGGACTGTTGAGTGGACGGAAAGTGAATTAGAGACAAAGAGCAAATGGGTAGATTCCGAAAGTTGGGCGTTCGATACCGTATGGATTCCCTCTTTGGAAGAGTGTGGTTCTGAGCGTACTTACATTAAAGACAGTATTTGGGGCTGTTCAGCCAATCAACGAATTTTTTCGAAAGCCTATTGGCTACGTAACGCCAATGGCGGTAACGCAACATTTGCTTACGCAATAAATGAGACCGGCGTGTGGGTAGATATGGGTGAAATGAAATCTGCCGGAAACGTCCGCCCTGCTTTGCACCTCAATCTTGCGGCGGCGGAAAACGGAGTAGGAATTACCGTGCCCACGCCGTTGGAAGATACGTATACAGGCAAACAGATAGACAAGGTCATACCCGACTATGAAAAACTGAACTGCGAAGTGGAGGCGGAATCAAAGAGTAAAGGAGCGGAATATAACGCAGACGACGGCACTTTTTCGGCAACGGACGCGGGCACATACACCCTCGAGTGTACGCCGAAAACGGGGCTCTTCTGGAAAGACGGCTCAAAGGATAAAAAGACCTATACCTTTACAATTAAGCCCGCGAAAATCGAGGTTAAATTTGACGACAGCAGCGAAGACGAATCGAAAAAACAGGTGCGGACATATACCTATCATGAGGAGACCGAACACGAAATCGAGCTATCGAAAGATATAATCAAGATAATCGCGCCCGAAACCAATACAAATATAAATATATCCTATCTTTTAAGAACGCATAAAGAAAATGAATATGCGGACAAGGACGCGCATGATAAGGCGGTGTTCTCAAGCCCGCCCGCGATAGACGACGGGGAATGGAGCCCCGATATCCCCAAAGCAAAAGAGCCCGGGGGCTACTGCGTGTGGTTCAAGATAGAGGTGGACAACCACGAGATCTATTACGGCACGGACGGCAAGGGCACGGGGAGCTATATTTCCGTGCATATCGCGACCGAGGTGTTGCAGATTAAGGTGAAGCAGACGGACGGAAAGCTCGGCGAGTTTGAATACGGCAAGTACGGCGACGCAGATAAAGACAAGCTCTATGAGGAGCTCTTAAAGGACAATTACGACATAATCTATCCCGACACTTCTTCGGAAATAAAGGACAGGATTGACCCTACCGAAATAAGATTTTGGCTGACGGACAGCAAGGGCGGTGCGGGGCAAACGCCCGTCGGCTCGCATTGGGACGTGGGAACATACTATCTCAACGCGCAGTGGAGTGACACCAAGGGCGAGCATTTCGTCACCTTTGAGTGGTTTAAAGACGGCGAAATGCCGAGACAGCCGTGGATAAAGATAATACCCAAAAAGATAACCGCGCTGACGTGGGAAGGCAACGCGAAGTGGAATGACGGCGCATATCAAGGCGGCGCGGCGAACGCGGGCGACCTTGAGGACGAGTTCTGCTGGATTTACGACCGGCAGGGCGGGGCGGCGGTCAAATACAAGCCGCGCGCGAAGTTTGCGGGGCTTGACGGCGATATATATCTCACCGTCGAGGGCGAAAAGGATACGGCGGGGAGTCACACCGCAACGGCTGTCTGCAAGACGGAGGACGGCAACGATATTAAAAATTACGTATTCGACGACAGCTTGACGGCAACGCAGACTTTCAAGATAGTCAAGGCGAAGAACAGCTGGACGACGCCCTATTCCTGCAAGGGCTGGTCGGTCGGCGGCGATACTTCCAATGTCGAGACTAAGGCAGTGCCTAAATTCGGCTTGGCGAGCGCGGTTGAATACGTCTATCACAAGGAGACCAAAGAGGGCGAAGTAATACAATATTCCGAATTATTCAATCAACCCGCGATGAAAGTCGTCGTCGTATACAGCCTTGCCGCCGACAGTGCGGGCAATTACGGGGAGATTGAGGGCGAATATACCTTTACAATCAGCAGTTGCGCGCATGACAAAATAAGGGACGAACAATACCATGAGGGCGACAGCGAACACTCAACGCAACACTATCGCATTTGCCCCGACTGCAACGAGAAGGTTTACAATGACTGCCAGGCAAAACCGCAACTTGAATATGATACCACACAACATTATAGTGTCTGCAAGTTCTGCGAAAGGAAGTATGATTATAAAGATCATAATTGGAAAGATCCCGAAGTCACCCCGCCGACGTGCACGGAGAACGGCAAAAAGGTGACGAAGTGCCAGGACTGCGAGTATCAGAAAGAGGAAGCGGGTGACGCCGCCACGGGTCATAATTACACCGACAGCTGGACGTGGAGCGCGGACAATATTCCCACTCTCACTATAACCTGTTCAAACAACTGCGGCGCAAGCGAGGTGTTCACGGCGGGCGCGGGCGGAGTGACGGTGCAATCGGCAACCAACAAACCCGCCACTTGCGACGAGAACGGCGAGACGAAATATACGGCAAAATACACCTTTGAGGGTCACGAATATACCGACGAGCACACGGCGGTTATCAATGCCAAGGGGCATGCCAACAAGCACAAGGTGGAGGCGAAGGCGGCAACTTGCGCCGAAGAGGGCAATAACGAATATTGGCACTGCGACGACTGCAATAAAAATTACAGAGACGAGACGTGCGTTTTCGAGATTGGCGAGGACAATATTAAGCTTGCGAAGACGGCGCACAGCTATGCGACAGAGTGGGCTTCGGACGGCACCAGCCACTATCACGAGTGCTCGGTCTGCCACGACAAAAAGGACGTTGCGGCGCATACCGAGGTCAAGACGGCAGCCGTTGCCGCGACTTGCACGGAGGACGGCTTGACGGAGGGCAGCAGCTGCTCGATCTGCAACAAGGTGCTCGTCGCGCCCGAAACGGTGCCCGCGACGGGGCATGAGCACATGGACCACCACGAATATAAGGAAGCGCAGGCAACTTCGGCAGGCAATCTTGAATATTGGTACTGCGACGACTGCAAGAATTATTTCCTCGACGACAGCGGCACCCTTCCGACGGATAAAAACAGCGTTATTATCCCCGCGCTGGGCTCGACGTTGAACGGCGGCAATCTTAACCCGCCCCTCGGCGGGGATACGGGGCTTTCGGGAAGCGGCTCGGGTTCGGGAAGCGACGTCGGCGAATTCTTCAAGCAAAATTGGTGGTGGATCGTGCTGATTGCCGCGATTATAATATTGCTTATCGCCACGATTGCGATTGTGAGCGCGGTGCACAGGCGGCGGCGCGAGCGCGAGATGGACAAGCGGTTTGAGATGATGATGCGCATGCAGGCGGGGGCGTACCAGCCCATGGGCGCATACCAATACGGGCAAAACGGCGCGGCTGCGGGCGGCGTTGAGGGCGTTGAAGGCGGCGGACGGCTGGCGTTGCCCTCGGGGATAAGCGAGGAGACGCTTGCAAGGGCGATTGCCATTGCCTTGAACGAGGTCAATTCCGCAAAGACCGAAACAGCGGACGAGGGCACTCGGCTGGACGACGTGGACGGGTTCTACGACGACGTTGAGGACCCCGACAACCCGACGGGGAATGGCGACGGCGGGAACGGTTGATAAGCGCGCCCCGACGATTTGGAGGGAATAGTTGATAATCCCCCAATCCCGACGGGTGGACAGTGATATAATGTAATTTTTGTAGCCGCCGCGCGGAAGTAATTCCGCGCGGCGACGATTTTTTGGGGGATTGCCCCTCCAATGCTGTCATCCTGAGCGGCGCGCGGCGTGACCGCCGCGCGCCTGTCGAAGGATCCCACGGGGTATGAGGTTAGCGTTTCAGAATTACTTCCCAAGACCACGGTGGGCTCCCTCGACTCAATCGAACTCGCTTCGCGAGGTTCTTAATCGCTCTGCCGTTTCCCCAAGGGAACCCTCGGCAGGGCGTCGCTTCGCTCGCTCGGGATGACAGTCTTTAATAAGCAGGATTCTCAATCACTTAATAATACAATATAAAAAAATAAAGGGGTAAAATTGCGGAGAGGTGTTGAAATGCGCCGAGGAAAGTGATAAAATAATATTCGGGCGTGAGCCGATGACAAAGGAGAGGATAAAATGATCTACAAAAATCCCGTTTTGCTTGCCGACTATTCCGACCCCGACGTAATTCGCGTCGGCAGCGATTTCTACATGGTGGCGTCGTCCTTTAACCATGTGCCCGGGGTGCCCGTGCTGCACTCCAAAAACCTCGTCGAGTGGGAGCTTATAAACTACGTTCTCCCCAAAATCCCCTTTCCGAGGTTCGACAAGGTGTGCCACGGCGACGGCGCGTGGGCGCCTTCAATAAGATATCACGGCGGCAAGTTCTACTGTCTTATTCCCTTTCCCGACGAGGGCATTTTCGTCGCGGAGACGGAGGATATATACGGAAAATGGTCGCTTCTTCGCCCCCTCATCACGGGGAAGGGCTATGAGGACCCCTGCCCCATCTGGGCGAACGGCAAGTGCTACGTCGTCTTTGCCTTTGCCAAGAGCCGCGCGGGGTTCAATTCCAAACTCGCCGTGTTCGAGACGGACGAAAATCTTAAAACTCCCGCCGATAAATACGCCTTTGTGTACGACGGGCACGACCATAATCCAAAGATAGAGGGCCCCAAATTTTACAGGCGGGGCAAATACTTCTATATCCTCTCGCCCGCGGGCGGCGTGGGCACGGGCTGGCAGGTCGCGCTGAGGTCGGAGAAGATTTACGGACCATATGAGAGCAAGATTGTGCTTGCGCAGGGCGACAGCGACACAAACGGACCCCATCAGGGCGCGCTTATCGACCTCGACGACGAGGGAAAAAATTGGGCTTTCATGCACTTTCAGGACATGGGCCCCTTCGGACGGGTGACCCACCTTCAGCCCGCCGAGTGGGTGGACGATTGGCCCCTTTTGGGAAGGGTGGACGACCCGCTTATCTGCGGTTCGCCAGTTGACGGGGGGGAGTACCCCGTGGACGTGCAGACGGGATATAAGATAGAGCCGTCGGACGAGTTCGACGGCAAGCTTTCACCAGTCTGGCAGTTCCCCTGCAATCCCTCTGAGGAGTGGTATTCGTTCAAGAGCGGATTGAAGTTGAACTGCGCATACTATGGGGGCAACGCCCTCTCGGACGTGCCCCAACTTCTGATGCAGAAGGTGTGCTATAAGAATTTCGCGGTGACCTGCAAGTGCAAGCTCGATTTAAGAGAGGACGGCGACGAGACGGGCTTCGTCGTGTTCGGCAACGAGTACGCATACGTCTGCGTGGTGCGCTCGGGCGGGCAGAACTTCCTCGAGATAAGGAAGGGAACGCGGGGCGGCGAGGAGGACGAAACTCTCTGCCGCAGCCAGCCGTACGACGACAATTACGTCACCTTCCGCATAAGCGCGAAGTATGAGGAGCGGCACAAGCTCGCCTTCCGCTTCACCTTCGGCGGCAGCGCGTTCACCCATAAATTTTACGCCTGCAAGGGCAGATGGATAGGCGCGAAGATAGGCGTTTACGCCCGCTCTTCAGCCCAATCCAAGGGCAGCGCAACATATAAATTTTTCCGCGTGACATGCACGGACAACAGGGTAAAATAAATATATAAAAACCCCGATAATCGGGGCATATATGCGGGCGAATTTGATTTTTATGTGATTAAAATTCTTATTTTTTCCGCAAGGGGGAAGATATGTTCAGGCAGATGTTCGAAGAGAAATATATGAGATTCGAGGGCGGAAAGACAAAGGCGGTCACCTTCAGCTATGACGACGGCGTGGTGGCGGACAAAAGGCTTATCGAAATACTCGATAAATACGGCTTAAAGGGCACCTTCAATTTAAACAGCCTATTATTCGGTTGCGAGCGTTGGCACGGGCGGATGGACGAACAGCAGACCTATCTCACCTTCTATTCCCGACCGCATGAAATTGCCCTGCACGGCGCGCGGCACATATACCTCAATAAAGTTCCCCTGCCCGAGGCGGTCAACGAAATAGTTCAAAACCGCCGCTATCTCGAGGACAGGTTCGACAGGATCGTGCGCGGCATGGCGTACGCCTATAACGGCTATAATCAAGATATAAAAGAGGTCTTGAAGATGACGGGCGTTGCATACGCGAGGACGACAAACGCCACCCGCACCTTTGAAATCCCCCAAGATTTTTGGGAGTGGAATCCCACCTGTCACCATACCGACCCCGAACTTTTGCCCCTCGCCGAAAGGTTTTTATCGTTATCGCCCGAGAGCGAGTTCAAGATGAGGGAGCCTCTCCTCTTTTACGTTTGGGGGCACAGCTATGAGTTCGACGACGACAATTGGGGGGTAATCGAGGAGCTGGCGCAAAAGATTTCGGGCAGAGACGACGTGTGGTATGCGACAAATATCGAGATATGCGACTATATAAACGCTTACCGTTCGCTCGTCTTCTCCCTCGACGGCGAAAGGGTTTATAACCCCTCTGCAATTCCCGTATATATCGAGATCCGCGGAAAGGTTTATAGGATAGAGCCCGCCCAAACAATACGATTCGACAAAGAAATTTAAATTCCCGCTTGCAAACGGGCGGAAAATATTGTAAAATAATAAAGATAAAAAATATAATATGATTTTCGGAGGAAAAATTCAAATGATTCTCGACAAATTCAAGCTCGACGGAAAGGTTGCTTTGGTTACGGGTTCCAACACGGGGTTGGGGCAGGGCATATGCAAGGCGTACGTCGAGGCGGGGGCAAAGGTCGTGGGCGTATCCCGCCGCCCCTCTACCGAAACGGCGGAAATGCTCGGCGAAAATTTCTATAACGTCGTCGCAGATCTCAGCACGATTGACGTCATTCCCCGCATAATCGACGAAGCCGTCGCCAAGTTCGGCAGGATAGATATCCTCGTCAACAACGCGGGCGTCATCAAAAGACAGGACTCCATAGAGTTCTCCGAGGAGAATTGGGATACCGTCATAAACGTCAACTTAAAGACGGTGTTCTTTTTAACGCAGGCTGTCGGCAAACAGTTCATAAAGCAGCACTCGGGCGGAAAGATAATAAATATAGCGTCCATGCTCTCCTTCCAGGGCGGCATACGCGTGCCCTCGTACACGGCGTCCAAGTCGGGTATTAGGGGTATAACGATGACGCTTGCCAACGAGTGGGCGAAGTACGGCGTTAACGTAAACGCGATTGCGCCCGGATATATGGCGACCAACAACACCCAAGCCCTTCGTCAGGACGAGGAGAGGAGCGCGGATATCCTTGCGCGTATCCCCGCGGGGCGTTGGGGTACACCCGCCGACCTCGAGGGCGCGGCGGTATTCCTCGCGTCCGAAGCTTCGGACTATGTCAACGGGTTTACTCTGGCGGTCGACGGCGGCTGGCTGGCGAGATAACGAGCGTGAAAAAAAGAGCGCGCGGGCTTTTTGAAAAGCCCGCGCGCTCTTTTATTGGGCGGCGCATATAAACTTCGCTCTGCGGTGTTGCGCTGCGGCAACTTTCAGTCATTTACGTCTTAGTAAACTCCTTCAAGTTTTCCTCGCGCGCCTTGCATAGCTCGTTTCTCTGTGCCGCTTCCCGTCGGGCTTTTGAAATAAGGAATACATTATTATTAAGAGTATTATCACGTACGCGACAAACTTTTTTTGTTTACTTGACAAATTTCCGCGGCAATGATATAGTTTAGTTACCACATTATAGAAACTTAATATTGCTGTACGGTATTTTTATGCCCTTTTAATTCAATGTTAAAAAGGTTAACTTAATACCTGTTTTATGGTATGATTTTTTCGGCAAAAGTCAATAAAAGCCGATGGGAATAGGCATTGCGTATCTCTGGCTTTTATTGACGAGTAATCGTACGGAAAGTTTCTATGGTGTGGTGACCTTTAGAAGAGATACCGTGCGGCGTGTCTTTTAAAGGCACGCCTTATTTTTTTACCGCACGGAAAGGAGCAAATATATGAAGAAAAAACTACTTATTGCACTCTTTGTGATTGTCGCGGCGGTCTGCATGTCGTTCGCCTTTGCCGCCTGCGGCGGCGGGAACAACGGCACGTATTATCTGTTTACCGAAGACCAATACGTAAAGTCGGAATACGTGACCATTGACGGCAAAAAGTG
>CANRKX010000049.1 GCA_947631325.1 uncultured Clostridia bacterium
CAATTTTTTCTTCGAGTCGGCGCGTTCGTCGTACCGCTTGCGCAGCAAGACCACTCCGCCATCTCTGCATTGGTCGATAATTCAATTTTTTCTTCGAGTCGGCGCGTTCGTCGTACCGCTTGCGCAGCAAGACCACTCCGCCATCTCTGCATTGGTCGAAATAAATATTTGTCACACGGTTTGAGGGCGGCAAACGCCGATAACCCGCCGTGCCTGTTAATTTTATATCATCGTCACATAAAATTCAAGCGATTTTGACCGCTATTTGAAAAAAATTTTGCAGACCGAAGTCATCTGCATTTTTTTATTTGCCCATTTGATTTGACAACCGCTATACAATATAATATAATTTTAAATGATTTACCGAGGTGTTTTTATGCTTACTCTTGATAAAGTTTATCATGCGCAGTATGTGCTTAAAGAAGCAATCAGGGAGACGGACGTCATCTATTCCCCCGTCCTCTCCGCAGAGACGGGCTGTGAAGTCTATTTAAAGACCGAAAATTTGCAGCTTACGGGCTCGTTCAAGGTGCGCGGGGCTTATTATAAGATTTCGCAACTTTCCGAAGCCGAAAAGAAAAAGGGCGTTATCGCCTGCTCTGCGGGCAACCATGCGCAGGGCGTTGCGTTGGCTTCGAAGAAGTTCGGGATTAAGGCGAAGATCTGCATGCCCGACGGCGCGCCCATTTCAAAGGTCGAGGCGACCAAAAGCTACGGTGCGGAGGTCATTCTCGTCCCCGGGGTATACGATGACGCGCACAACGAAGCGGAAAGGTTGCGCGAAGAACACGGCTATACCTTTATACACCCCTTTGACGACGTTGACGTAATTGCGGGGCAGGCGACGATTGGCATTGAAATTTTAAACCAATTGAAGGACGTGGACGCAATTGTCGTGCCCGTCGGCGGCGGCGGACTTATTTCGGGGCTTGCCTTTGCCGTCAAGTCGCTAAATCCCAATATCAAGGTATACGGCGTACAATCCACGGGCGCGCCGAGCATGGCTAATTCACTGCACGACGGAAGATTGGAAACTCTCTCCTCCGTCTCCACCATTGCTGACGGAATTGCCGTGAAAGAACCCGGCTCGCTCACTTTCTCGCTCTGCGAAAAATATGTGGACGATATCGTCACCGTGACCGACGAACAGGTCTCCGCCGCCATTCTCGCACTTATCGAAAAGCAAAAAATGATTGCAGAAGGCGCGGGGGCTGTGTCGCTTGCCGCGGTAATGTTCAATAAACTCCCCGATATGAAGGGCAAAAACGTGTGCTGTCTCATATCGGGCGGCAATATCGACGTTACTATTTTGTCGCGCGTCATCAACCGCGGTCTCCTGATGTCGGGGCGGTGCTGTACTTTGACCCTCGAACTCGTGGATAAGCCCGGACAACTCGTCGACGTTTCCAAAATTATAGCCGACTGCGGCGGAAACGTCACGGGAGTTTTGCACGAAAGATCCAACGAGGGCTCGGATATCAACGGCTGCTATCTTCGCATGCAGATTGAGACGAGGAACTTCGACCATATCAAAAAAATCAGAGACGAACTGACCAATCACGGCTTCAAGCTGTTATAAGGAGAAATTATGAAAACAATACAGACAAACGACGCGCCTGCCGCCATAGGACCTTACTCGCAGGCGAAAATCGTGGGCGATTTCGTCTACTGCTCGGGGCAAATACCCGTTAACCCCGCCACTTCGCAAATCGACGGACAGACTGTCGCCGCGCAGACGGACAGAGTCTGCAAAAACGTTTGCGCCCTTTTGAAGGCGGCGGGCACTTCCATAGACAAGGTCTTTAAGACGACTTGCTTCCTTGCGGATATCAAGGATTTCGGCGAGTTCAACGCCGTATACGAAAAATACTTCACCTCAAAGCCCGCAAGGAGCTGCGTTGCCGTTCGCGATATACCCAAAGGCGCGCTCGTCGAGATTGAAGTTATTGCGGAATTGTAAATATTTATCGACGGATATCGAAAATCCGTTGACTAATTATGGGGTTTTGTGTATAATTTCAAGGAGTATCAATTGAGGAGAAGTTAAATGAAAGTTGCCATAATCACAGACAGTAACAGCGGCATAACGCAGGCGGAGGCGAAAGAGCTCGGCATATTCGTCGTGCCCATGCCCGTACTTATTGACGGAGAAATTTTTTATGAGGACCTCACGCTCACACAGCCCCAATTCTATGAAAAGCTTCTCGGAGACGTAAATATATCCACCTCACAACCCTCTCCCGTCGACGTCGGCGATTTGTGGCGCAAGGTTTTGAAGGATTACGACAGTATAGTGCACATACCCATGTCGAGCGGGCTGTCCGAAACCTGCCATACCCTTACCCACCTCGCCGAATCCGAACCCGATTTTGCGGGCAAGGTGTTCGTCGTAGATAATCAGAGGATTTCCGTCACCCAACGCCAGAGCGCCATTGACGCTTTGAATATGGCAAAGGACGGGAAGTCGGCAAAGGAAATTCACGACTGGCTCATGAAGACGAAGATGCAATCTTCAATATATATCATGGTCGATACCCTTAAATATCTCAAAAAGGGCGGAAGATTGACCCCCGCGGTTGCGATGATAGGCACGCTTTTGAAGATTAAGCCCGTCCTTCAGATACAGGGCGAAAAGCTTGACCAATATAAAAAGGTGAGAAAGCTTGTTGACGCGAAAACCGAGATAATCAACGCCTTGAAGCACGACTTTGAAACGCGCTTTAAGGACATTGTGGAGGCGGGCAAGATGACGATGTCGATTGCGCACACCGAAAATCTGCCCGAAGCGGAAAAGTTCAGAGAAGAGCTGAAAGCTACATTCCCCAAGGTTGAATTTACCTTTATCAACCCCCTCTCCCTCAGCGTGTCCGTGCATATCGGTCCCGGGGCGTTGGCGGGAGCTTGCGCGATTAAGTACTGATAATTTAATATATTTTTGCGGCGGGCTCACTCCTTTGCGCCCGCCGCTTCTATTTATGCTCATCGCTCTTTTTCTCGCCCACCTTACTCTTTTTCGCCCGCCGCCCTTTTTATAACAATTTTTTGTGTTGCCTGTCCCTCTTATAGGAGCCGTTATTTATCATTCCGACGACGAGACAGCACATCATGGCATAGCACCAGAGCAAAAATATAATTACTGAAGCTATCGCGCCGTACAACTTTGCGGGGGAGCCGAAACGGACGTACACGGCAAATCCCGCAATAAAACCCATCCATAGGACGACCGTCAAAAGGCTGCCCGTCAAAGTTTCTCCGATTTTGAGTTTATAGGGGCAGGCGACGAGGTTTAAAAGTACGGCGACGCCAAATCCCACCTCCGCCGCAAACAGCACAAGCAGGATTTCCGCGAGCCAATCGGGGAGAATGTAGCGAAGAATAAACCGAGCGGCGAAGAAGGCGCTGCCGAGCAAGGCAAATAATAAAATCGTCAAAATTATATAGATTACCGAAATTATCCGAAGTTTTATGCCGCCCTTTACCTTGGAACTGCCGTAAATTATCTCCCCACTCCTCCTCAGATGATAAAAAAAGTTGGTGGACGAATAGAGCGAGGTGACCAATAAAATTATGCCCGCACCGCTTGCCGCAGACTGCGCGCTATCCTTAAGATAATTCAAAAAGGGGCTTATACTCTCGAAAACGTCGGCAGATAATATACCCTGAAGGTCGAACGAGCCCAAAAGCAGGGTGAGCCACAGCAAAAAGGGCGCAATGCTCATGAGCAGAAAGTAGACGAGTGTGCCCGCAATCGTCGAAAAGCGCTTGTCGGAATAATATCTGAATGTTGATACAATCTTCCGCATAACCTTATTTTTCGCAACGCAGGCGCAAAAATACGGGGCGCTCCGCAAGGAACACCCCGTAAAGCCATAAAATCAACCGTTACAGCCGCAACCGCAACCGCCGCTGCGCCCGCCGTTACAGCCATTATTACAGCCGTTGTTACAGCCGCAACCCTGATTGCAGGAATTGCAGCCGTATCCGCCGTATGTGCTCACGGCATTGAATGAAAAGCCGTTGCCGTTAAACGCGCCGTTCTGACTATTTACGGTTGCCGCCGAATAGCCGCCGTATGAATTGCATCCGCAGCCTTGATTGCACCCGCAATTATTCAAACCGTACTGCGCCGCATAGTAGGCGTCATAACAGCCGCAGTTGTTATTGTTGCAGCCGCAGCCGTTGGAGCGACCGAAAAGGGCGTTTAAAAGACCGCCTCCGTTACAGTTATTGCACATTTGTATATCGTTCCTTTATCATAAGTTTTACAAAGGTTTTCCCCCTTGCTATAATCTATAATATGTCGGCAGGGCTTTTAAAGGTTACATATGCATATAGCAAAAGGCGGAACCTAAGCGGCTCCGCCCTTTTTGTGCGTTATAATTTATGATTATTTGCCGAAATATCTTTTAAGAAGACCCGCAAAGCCTGCGCCGTGACGGGCTTCGTCCTTTGCCATCTCGTGAACGGTGTCATGGATAGCGTCATAGCCGAGCTGCTTTGCGCGCTTAGCAATGGCAAGCTTGCCCTCGCATGCGCCCGCCTCTGCCGCCGCGCGGAGTTCGAGGTTCTTTTTGGTGGAAGGGGTTACGACCTCGCCCAAAAGCTCGGCAAACTTTGCCGCATGCTCCGCCTCTTCAAAGGCATAGCGTTTGAAAGCTTCGGCAACCTCGGGATAGCCCTCGCGTTCTGCCGCCCTCGACATAGCAAGATACATGCCTACTTCGGTGCACTCGCCGTTGAAGTGAGCGCGGAGACCTTCCATAATCTCCTCGTCGTCAACCTTGCCGTCGCCGATTACATGCTCGCAGGCAAAGCGAGGCTTGCCGCCGTCCTCAGCTATCGGCTCAAACTTTTTTGCCTTGCATACAGGGCATACGTCTACATCGTCTTCAACGATTTCGCCGCAAACTACACATCTTTTCATATCTGAAAACTCCTTAAAATTGATTTTCTATATTTTAACATATTGCCGTCGGGATTTCAATTGAATTGAGTGAAGATTTTGAAAAATTTCATGATAAAACAAATTTTTCCAGCTGCCTGAAATTCTCGGCGAAATATTTGGCACCCGCTCCTTCAAGTTGCTCCCTCGTTCTATATCCCCATAGAGCGGATAAACATAAAACGCCCGCATTGGCGGCTGTCTCTACATCCGTCTCGCCGTCGCCGACGAAGAGGACTTCCTCTTTATTTAATCCCAATTTCTCTATTATTGCCAAAGTTGAGGCGGGATTGGGCTTTAAAGGGTAGTACTCTGCGTGACCAAGTACTATGCAAAACCCGAATTTTGACAATAATTTGGCATAAACGCGGTCAGTTGCCGCCTGCGGCTTGTTTGAAAGTATGCAAAGCCGCACTCCCCTTCTTTTTAAATTTTCAAGCGTTTGGGCTTCGTCGGGGTATAATTTTGTGTTCTCGTTGTCACATTCGGGGAAGTTTTTCGAGTAATCGGCATACACCTTTTCGAGGAGTTCCCGCCTTTCCCCCACCGCCCTTTCGACCAATTTTTTTGCGCCGTTGCCGATAAAGCGAATGGTGTCGTCAAGCGAAATTTGGGGAAGCGAAAAGGTTGCAAGGCTTTGATTTATGACCTTATGTATATCCCTCGACGTGTCAAGAAGGGTGCCGTCGAGGTCGAAGATTATCGCCTTAAACATATCACATCTTTTCGGGCACGCCTATACCCAAAAGCTTTAAGGCGTTCTTCAAGGTGGTTAAAGTTGCGTCCGTCAGTGCAAGGCGGAAGTCGCGCGTCGCCCCCTCCTCCGTCAAAATCTTGCAATCTATATAGAACTTATTGAACTTCTGCGCGAGGTCGACGGCAAATCGCGTCACATATGACGGCTCGTAATTTTCCGCCGCCGCAAGCACTGTGTTGCCGAAGTTTGCAATCGCCTTAACCACCTCGTACTCCTGCGCGTTGGGCTCGTAATTTTGCGGATATGAATACGTTCCCGCCTTGGTTAAAACGGAATTTGCGCGGGCGCATGTGTATTGCACATATACGCTCGTCTCGCCCTCAAAGGATAGCACCTTGTCGTAAGAAAATACGATGTCCTTTATCTTATTGTTGTACAGCGCGCCGAAAATCACCGCTCCAACCCCTACTTGACGGGCAATCTCCTCCTTGTTTTCAAGGGTGGGATTTTTTTCGTCGATTATCTTATAAGCCTTATCGACACAGCGCGAAATGACGTCCTCGAGCCAGACTACTTTGCCCTTTCTCGTCGACATTGCGCCGTCCTCGAGGGAGACCATGCCGTATGCGACATGCACGAGGTCCTTCGCCCACTCCTTGCCCATTAGTTCCAGCACTTTGAAGACCTGCTTGAAGTGCAGATTTTGCTGATAGGCGACGACGTACAGGCACTTGTAAAAGTCGTAAGTGTTTTTTCTGTATATCGCCGCGGCGAGGTCGCGCGTGGCGTATAGAGACGCGCCGTCAGAGCGAAGAATAAGGCAGGGCGGCATGCCATAGGGTTCGAGGTCTACAATCTTCGCCCCCTCGCTCTCCTTCAACAGCCCTTTTTGCGTCAATTCTTCTATGACGGGCTGCATTTTATCGGTATAAAATCTCTCGCCCGCATAGCTGTCGAATTTTACGCCGAGCATATCGTAAATGCCCTTAACGTACTTTAAAGTCAGCTCCTTGAACCACTCGAAGAGCTCGTTCGCCTCCCTGTCGCCGCTTTCGATGAGACGGAAGTATTCCCTCGCCTCCTTTTCCATCTCTTCGTCGGCTTGCTCGTTAAAGCGCACGTACAGGTCGTTTATGGCGTGAATTCCGCCCTTCTCGACGTCCTCCCTGTTGCCCCAATGCTTGTACGCGCAGATGAGCTTGCCGAACTGCGTGCCATAGTCGCCGAGATGGTTTATGCCGACCACGTTGTAGCCGAGAAATTTATAAATTTTGTATAGCGCACCGCCTATAACCGTGGTCGAAAGATGCCCTATGTGGAAGGGCTTTGCAATGTTGACAGACGAATAATCTATACAAATTGTCTTATTATTGCCGATTTCTGAGGAACCGAAGGCGTCGCCGCTCAACTTGACCTCTGAAATGGTCTCGCTCGCGAGAAGCGACTTGACTATCTTGAAATTGAGATAGCCGTTGACAGCCGAAACCTCGCTGATTGCGCCGCCGCACTCGAAATTTGCCGCCAAATCTGCGGCAATCTGCACGGGGCTTTTTCTGAAAATCTTTGCGAATTTAAAACAGGGCAGCGCATAGTCGCCCATTTCGCTGTTGGGCGGCAGGGTGAGCGAGGAATAAATCTCCTCCTCCGTCACGCCGTCAATGTGCAATTGTCTTGCAACTTCTCTCTTAAAATCCATAATTTTTATCCTTTACCGCATTATTTTAACATATGAATGAATTTTTGGCAAGGAACGACCGCTTTTCTTTTTGATTTTTTCTTAAATATATATTATAATTTAGAAAAGAACACCGAGAGGAAGATTTTTATGAAATTAGGAGTCGTCGGATTGCCCAACGTCGGCAAATCCACCCTTTTCAACGCAATAACGCATGCGGGCGCGGAAGCCGCAAATTATCCCTTCTGCACGATAGAGCCCAACGTGGGCGTCGTCGCCGTTCCCGACGAGCGGCTTGACTTGCTTGCAAAGCTATACAACAGCAAAAAGGTGACGCCCGCCATCGTCGAATTCGTCGATATAGCGGGGCTTGTGAAGGGCGCGTCAAAGGGCGAGGGCTTGGGGAACAAGTTCCTCTCGCACATTCGCGAGTGCGACGCCATAGTGCACGTCGTGCGGTGTTTCGAGGACCCCAACGTCACCCACGTCAACAACAAAATCGACCCCATCGCCGACATTAAGACAATCACCCTCGAACTCATTCTTGCCGATATCGAAGCCGTCAACAAGCGTCAGGACAGGATAAGAAACGTTGCGCGGGGCGGTTCAAATAAGGAAGCTGCGGCTGAATACGCCTTTTTGGAGAGACTTGAAAGCTTTTTGGGCGAGGAAAAGCCCGCGAGACTTTTCGAGTGTTCGGACGAGGAGAAACCCCTCTTGGACAACCTCTTCCTTTTGACCGCAAAGCCCGTAATCTACGCCGCAAACATATCCGAATTCGACATGGGTAAGGACGAGGACGAGATACCGCTCGTTAAAGCCGTAAAGCAATACGCACAGAACGAGGGCAGCGAGGTGCTTGTCATCTGCGCAAAGACCGAGGAAGAGCTTTCGGCAATGTCACCCGAGGACTCGCAGATGTTTTTGGAGGAATTGGGGCTGAAAGAGAGCGGGCTCAACAGGCTGATTAAGAAGAGCTATGCCCTGCTTGGGCTCATCTCCTACCTCACCGCGGGCGAAAAGGAGACGAGGGCGTGGACGATAGTCAACGGCACGAAGGCTCCGCAGGCGGCGGGAAAGATACACACAGACTTCGAAAAGGGCTTTATCCGCGCCGAAATCTGCGACTATAAGACGCTTTTGGAGTGCGGCGGGCTCGTGGGTGCGCGCGAAAAGGGCAAGGTGCGCTCAGAGGGCAAGGACTATGTCATAAAGGACGGCGACGTCGTCCTCTTCCGCTTCAACGTCTGATATATTATTGTTATACACATTCCGCCCGACGGCTTAAAATTTTAAGCCGTCGGGCGGAAATTTATTTATTAGTTAAAAATATAAGAGCCCGAGAAACTCGGGCTCCTTTATATTTCGCTTTGATTACTTCAATTCGGCAAAGTACTTGATGGTTCTGACCATCTGCGAGGTGTACGAATTCTCGTTATCGTACCAAGATACGACTTTAACGAGGGTCGTGCCGTCGCCGAGGGGCATGCACTTGGTCTGGGTTGCGTCAAACAGCGAGCCGTAGGTCATGCCGATTATATCCGAAGATACAATCTCTTCTTCGGTGTAGCCGTACGAGGAAGAAGCCGCAGCCTTCATCGCAGCGTTGACAGCCTTTGCGTCAACCTCGCCCTCGCATACGGCGATGAGCTGGGTGAGCGAACCTGTGGGAACGGGCACGCGCTGTGCGCAGCCGTCGAGAACGCCGTTGAGCTCGGGAATGACGAGACCTATCGCCTTTGCCGCGCCCGTCGAGTTGGGAACGATATTTACGGCAGCAGCCCTCGCCCTTCTCAAATCGCCCTTTCTGTGGGGTCCGTCAAGAACCATCTGGTCGCCCGTGTAGGCGTGAATGGTGG
>CANRKX010000050.1 GCA_947631325.1 uncultured Clostridia bacterium
TTTGGTCGTTCATATTATCTTCTTGCAATTGGTTCTTTATGTATTCCCGTATTATGCGTTCGTTTTTTCCTACTGTAGGGATAGACGTGGTCTTGTACTGAATCATAATTGCAAACCTCCATGTGTTTTATATTTTCTCTTCCCGCCCTCCGAGGGGAGCGCGCCGTTTTCTTCCATATTTTTCCTCGTTAGTATTTTTATTTCTGAATATAATTATATTACAGTATTTTTATTGCTTTGTCAATCAATTATAGCATTTTTTCTGGTAAAATTATAAAAAATCGGTAATGGATATGAAACTGAGAATACGGGAATACAGAGAGGAATTGGGGCTGACGCAATCTGAGCTTGCAAAGAGCGTCGGAACGCTGCAAAGAAACGTGAGCAATTGGGAAAACGGCGTGAACGAGCCCGACTGCGCCACCCTTGTAAGGCTTGCCGAACTGTTTAAGATAAGCTTGGACGAATTGTTCGGCAGGGAACAGACGGACGAAGGCTATAAACTGCGCGGCATTGACAGGCAGCTTGTCAACGTCGTTTTGGGACTCAACGAGACGCAGAAGTACGCCCTCCTGCAATTTTTGCGCGAGACGGGCGGCTGACGGCGGCAATTTTTGCATGAAAAAAAAGCGGAGTGCTTTCACTCCGCTTTTTTTGTTATATTTATGTATTTTTAAAGCTGTTTTATTTCTGTATATGCCATCACGAAAGGTCCCGTGCCCTTGGCGTCGTTCTCGACGACGGGTTCGGAGATGTAGTACTCAAACGAACCGTCGCGGCGGCGGTTACTTTCGGGTCCGAGCCCCGCCATAAGACATATGCCGCCCAAATTAAGCTTGCCGTTCGTCTCGGTCAGATACTTCTTGCAAATTCCGTTGAACACTCGCTCGCCGACTTTGGCGAATTTTTTATCCACATAGCCCAGCCGCGCGCTCTTCATCATCGCACAGGATATCATTGCCGAGCCCGACGTCTCGAGGTAGTTGCCCTCCCTTCCCATCTGATCGGGCACCTGATAGAACATGTCGCCCTCGGGGTCTATGTACTGCGCAAGCCCTTCGAGCGTCTCTTTAAGGATCGCAACGAGCCGGGCTTTGCAGTCCTCGGCGCCCTCTATATAGCTGATTGCGTCGACGAGACCCACCGTATACCACCCTACCGAGCGCAGCCAGAAGGACTTGGAGAGTCCCGTCGTCTTATCCGCCCAGAACGCCGATTTGGAGTAGTCCCAGCCGTGATAGTAAAGGCGCTTTTTCTTGTCGTACATGTTGTCGTATACGGCTCTGAATTGCTTGACTATGTCGCCGTAATTTTTGCCGCCGTTCATCTCCGTCTCATAGCGGGTGTAGAACACCTGCGCCATGTACAGCCCGTCCAGCCATACTTGATTGGGGTAAATCTTCTTATGCCAGAAGTTGCCCGCGCCCGTCCTCGGCTGTTCGAGTATCTGCCTGTGCAGCAGCTCTATCGCCTTTTTATACTTCTCCTTGCCCGTGTCGCGGTACAAATCGAAGAGTATTCTGCCCTCGTTGAGGTTGTCGAGGTTGTAGGTTTCAAGCTCGTATCCGCGGATAGAGCCGTCCTCATACACGTAATAATCGACGAAATTGTCGATGAAGTCAAAGTATTTTTTGTCGCCCGTCTGCTTATAGATGGTGTAAAGCGAGGTCATCATACAGCCGTCGATATAGTTCCACGCGGGCTTTTTGCCCTGTTTTATGTTTTCGATGTTCCATATGGGGGCGTCGGGCGTGGTGTCGGCGATAAGGCGGTCTATGTATTTGTCGATTATTGAGTAATCCATTTTATTCCTCCGTCACTTTTTTGCAGTTATGCTTTATTATCTTCTCGCCCACGACGCCGTCGAAGGTGACGTTCTTCAAGACGAGACTTTCAACGTTGTCCACGTACAGCCCCTCCTTGCAGAAGTCGCGCACGTTCTCGAGCATTGCGGGCTTGAAGGGCTTTGCGTCCTCCTTGAAGTGGAAGCTGACGTTCTCTATCACAACTTCCTTTATGGGCTGTTCGACGAGGCCGTCGAAATATCCCGCCATGCACTCGCAGTCAACGCAATCGATATCCTTGAACTTGAATCTGCCGAGATAGGGCGTGCCGTCGTCAACGGGGGTGTTGGGGTCGCGCGACCAGACGTATTCGGTGTGACCGTCGGGGTCGCAGAAGTAATACATATTTATAACGAGGGGGGTGATGACGTTCTCCATCTTGATATTTTCGAAGAGTACGCCGTCTATGACGCCGTCCTTGCCCCTGCCGCGGCGGGACTTTATCCTCAAGCCCCTGTCTGTGTGCTTGAACACGCATTGGCAGACCGAGAGGTTGGTGACGCCGCCGCTCATCTCACTTCCCAAAACTATCGCGCCGTGACCGTCCTGGAAGAGGTCGTTGCGCAGAGTGTGGCGGTTGGCGGGCGTCTTATAGGTCTTGCCCATGTACAGCTTGCCGCTCTTTATGGCGCAGCAGTCGTCGCCGACGCTGAATACGCAGCCCACTATATCCACCTTGTCGCAGCTTTCGGGGTCAAGACCGTCGGTGTTGGGGCCTGTGTAGGGATTTTGTATTCTCAGATCGAGGAATTTGAGGTTTTGCGAAAAGAAGGGATGGAGATTCCACGCCGCCGAGTTCTTGCAGGTGACGCCGTGGAATACGACGTCCTTGCACCTGTTGAGGAAGACGAGACGGGGACGGGCGACCTTGCGACCCTTGGGCGTCGCCCACCATGTAGAGTGGTCGGCGTTGCCGTTTATCGCACCCTCGCCGACGACCTTTATATTTTTAGCCCTGTACGCCGAGACGAGCGACTGGTGACAGTCGAAAAGCTCGCCCTCCCAGCTTGCGAGGGGCTCCTCCTTGCCGTTCAAAAATACACGGGCGGGGACGAAGGGATAATGGGTCTCCACCGTGTCGCCCAAGAGCTCGGCGCCCTTCTTTATCTCGAGGGTGACGTCGCTTTTGAGCACAATGGGGCGGACGAGGAAACTCCCGCCCTGCACTACCACTCTGCCGCCTGCGGGACACTTGTCGATAGCCATCTGAACATAGAATGTGTCGTCGGTTACCCCGTCGCCCGCCGCGCCCAGCGATTTTACGTCGATGACCTCGGTCTCAGGGAGGGTCTTGAAAGTCAGGGTGCGCTTTTCCGACGAGATTGTGACGGTATACTCGGTATCGGGCGTCAGATCGAAGAGAGAAAAGACGTTCTCCCTGCGCTCGCCGCCGACCTCCTTGCCGTTTAAGCTCACCTTATAGGGCTTGGGGCTGTAGTAGGGTTTTTTATTGACGAGCTCGAAGCACGCCGTCGTGCCCGAGACGAAAAGCTGTTTAAACATTGACAGCACTCTCCTTTTTTCTGTTTTTGAGGTGGCGCACAAGGGCGACAATTCCGTCCTTTATGCCGATAAACACCATGTCGACGATAAAAGTGAACACGCCGAAAAGGATAGGCTCGACGCCGACATAGTACAATCCCTGCGTGCCGTTGACGAGGTTCGCGATTTCGTTGACCAGAAAATAACCGTAATTCACGAACATCACGACAATCAAATAGTACAGAAGGTTGGCAAAAAAGGTCCAGATAGCTTTAAAGGGGAAGGGGAACATGATGTATGCGTCAAACTCGTGCTTGTCCGACTCCATGAATTTGAAGAGCGGATTGACGAGAATGTCCTCCACAATGCCCAAAACCACTCCGACAAGGACGATGGCGTCGAGGTCGTTCAAACCTATCCCCCACATGATGAAAAAGCATACCGCGCCCGCGAACCAGAATTTGACGAACAGCGCCCTCAACCATACGGGCACCTTGCCGAGAAAATCCGTCTTGTAGGGGTCGAACTTCTTCTCCTTGCCCGAACGCGTCAGATTTTTCTTGTCGTTTACGCCCATATTGGTGTTCATGCCGAAGTCCACCTCCACTTCCGAAGCATAGTCCTCGTCCTTCAATATGGCGACAAGTTCGTCGATTTTCTCCGTCTTGAGGTCGTAATAATTTTCGATCTCAGGCTCTTTTGTTCTCTTATCCTTCTTTGACATTTCCAACCTTTTGAAAAATAACCGACAAAATATTGTGATTTTGCCGGTTATTTTAATTATATTTCAAGTAGCAAATCTTAAACTTCCGCGCTGGTATCGATTTCCTCGCTGAGGTTGTTCTCATCGAGCTTCTTCGTCGTGTCAATCTTGTTGATACCCTTCTTATATAAGGGCAACAGCGCGAATACAACTATTGAAATTCCCAAAAATACCATGTGAACGATGGTCTCTGCATAGAGCTTGCTCACTTCGGGGTTTTTTGCTATGAGAATGTGATTCCTCGTTATATAGTCATGCGTGCCCCAATAAAGCAATATGTCCATGCCCACCATCACCGCGAGAACGACAAACACCGCTATCGTGTATATGAGATTTTGCTGTTTGCGCTTGGGGAATGCGTTCAGGAACAGGGGCAAAACCAATATCGAGAGCAGAGTGTTCACGAATATAGCGATACCGCCTGCCTTAATGCCGCTGTTCTTCTCAATCACCTGCGAGAAGGTGCCGATAAAGCACAGATATACAAGCGAAGTGATGAGGATGACGACCAAGGGAATGAGGTGCGTCTGACGCTTTAACTTGACTATAAGCTTTCTGAAACGTTCCTTCAGCTTTGCGCCGAAGCTTTCGGAGGACTTCTTCTCGGGCTCGACCACCTCTTCGGGGGTCGGCTCAACTACGTTTTCAATCTCGGACATTGTCTTTTCCTCCTTATATTATCGACTTGCCGTATTCGACAATCGCGCCGTTCTCATCGGTCACGGGCTTCTCGAAGAAATGCATCATCTCTTCGTCAAAGCCGATATCCACGACGTCGCCCGGCTTATAGTTGCACCACTCGGCGAACTTGCAGACAACGGTCTGTGCGCCCACCTTGCCGTGCACGAGGGTGTTCATGCCGAGATTTTCGTTATTCGTCACCGTGAGTTTTACAGAACCGGGACGGGTGATATTCTCGGGACGGACGCCCAAAATTACTTCCTTGCCGTCATGCTCCTTCAAAGCCGACGCCTGCGACTGGCTGAGAGGATAGCTGAAGAGCTCGCATACGAACTTGTTGCCCTCCACCTTGCCCTCGAACATGTTCATGGGGGGAAGACCTATGAAGGTTGCGACGAAGGTGTTTGCGGGGTGCTCGTACAAGTCAATGGGCTTGCCTATCTGCTGGACGTGACCCATCGACATGCAGACAATCCTGTCCGCCAAGGTCAAAGCCTCGGTCTGGTCGTGAGTGACGTACATCATGGTTGCATTGAGCTTTTTGTGAAGAAGCAGGAGCTCGCGCCTCATCGAACCGCGCAGTTTTGCGTCGAGGTTGGATAAGGGCTCGTCGAAGAGGAACACCTTGGGGTTACGGACGATCGCACGACCCATCGCAACACGCTGGCGTTGACCGCCGGAGAGCTGACGGGGCTTTTTGTTGAGCTGAGTTCTCAGATCGAGAATCTCCGCCGCCGCCAAAACCTTTCTGTGTATAACCTCTTTCTTCTCCTTGCGGAGAGTCAACGAAAACGCCATGTTTTCGTATATAGTCATGTGGCCGTACAGAGCATAGTTCTGGAAAACCATCGCTATATCTCTGTCCTTGGGTGCAAGACGGGTGCAGTCCTTGCCGTCGATTATCAGCGTTCCCGCCGAGATATCCTCAAGCCCCGCAACCATACGAAGGGTGGTTGACTTGCCGCAGCCCGAGGGACCTACTAAGACTATGAATTCGCCGTCGGCGATGTCGAGGTTGAAGTCATAGACCGCCTGCACTCCGCCGTCGTATATTTTATCGAGATGTTGAATGTTTACTTCGGGCATTATTGCACCTCCCCGGACGCGGTATTTTGGGAAACTTCCTGCGCGGCGTTAGCGGCGGCGGCAGCGTCCTCCTCGTCCATTTGCTTCAAGGTGGCGTCAATATTTATTTCGCCCTCCTCGACCTTCTTGTTGTGAGCTTCGAGCTTCATGCAGTTGATATATCCGAACACAGCCGACAGCACAAGGCAAGTTGCGCTTGCGACGAGCCAGATGACGAGCATGACGTACGAAGCCGAAGGAGTGAGGTCAACGCCGAAGTAGCGGACGGTGAGCACACCCTCGTTTATGACCCCCGCGACGCCCGCGGCGGAGTCGGTTCTCAAAGCTTCCATGGGGAGCCCGAAAATTCTTATTACCTGCACTGCGGCAAGTACGAGAAGAACTATGCAGTACTTCTTGTTATAGCCCTTGATGCCCTCGGACGCGAGGAAGGTTATAAGCAGCGAGAAGAGGGTCAGAATAACCGAGAACCCTATCTTCCACGTCGCAAAATAGCTCTTCGTGAAGGCATACAAAAGGCAGAAGTAAAGACAGCTGAATACAATTGACAAGAGCGCGAGCGACGAGCCGATTTTATTGGACTTATATCTCAATATATCGTCGTCTATTATGCGCTGGTTGGGAGTTTTTTCACTCATTTAGGCTACCTCCTCCGCATTTGACGAACCTGCCAGAAGTTTCTTTTCGCCGCGCATCAAAAGCGTCTTCCAAACAGCGGAGAGAGCCATCAAAACGCCGTCGCAGAGAACTATTACGGCAAGTATATATCCAACGATAAAGTTACCCGTCTGCCTTGTTACGGGGTGAGTGCTGAGGAATTGATCTGCAATATTCTTACCCCCGTTCGTGCCGGCTTCCCAGGCAACGTCGTTCAAGAACAAATTCATGCAATCGCTGCACATTATTATTATAAATATCGCCATGACGAGGGCGAACACAACATACAGACCTACCGATATGTAGTTGGTTATATAGTAATTTCTGCGCGACTGGCTTGAAGTTACAAACAGGAAAGCCGCAATAACTATGAAGATTATCGACAGAACAACTGCCGTGCCGACATACGCCTGCGACTTATCCACGAAGTTCTGGGCGTTCGCCGAATCGGTCACGATACCGCCCGTCCTTGTTACATAATATGTTATTTCGCCGAGACTGCCCGTCAGAAAGGAGATTGCGAACACGAAGGTGAGCGCAGCCACCACGAGCGAAACCAACATAAGGATTTTTTGAAATCTCATTTGAGTTTTCATTCAAATCTTCCCCCGAATGAAATTTTACTTGCGGCGCCCGCCCGTTGGGACGGGCGCCGAAGCAAATGGTTTTAAATTATTGTGCCGTTAAGTCAATCAGTCAGCGTTACCTGCTTTGAGAGCGTCCCAAGCTGCGCTGTACCAGGTCAATCTGTCTGCAAGGCTACCGCCGGTGCCGTTTATTGCCTTTATAGCGGTAAGCAACGCGTCAATAGTTGCTTCCATAGGTATAGCGTCGTTGTGTTGCTTTGCGTGGTTGGTGCCTACCATGTAAGCATTGTCGGAAGTTGCAAGACCCCAGAATGCAAGGTCGATATAGACGTTGGAGTAACCGGCCGAGGAAGTGGGATTGAATACGCCGACCGTCTTGCTTGCGCCCATTATCTTGGTCTGCTTGTCAAGGTCGCTTGCCTGCTGTGAAGTCGTGGGAAGGCAGGTAGGGCACTCGGTGTACCACCAGTTATTGGAGTCAACCGTCTGCTGTACGTGCTTGATTGCGCCTGCCTGCAAAGCTTCGTTTACGACTGCCGCGCCTTTAAGTCCGCAGTCTGCCGTGCACTGATACTCGAAGCCCTGGTCCTTGTTGCCGATGGGAAGAGCCGCGCCGACTATGCCGCGGGCATAGTTGGTATAGTTACCTACATAGTCCTTCTTGATGCCTATCTCGTTCTTGGTGTCCATCTTGTTGCCGTTGACTTCCTTGCCGAGGTAGAAGTTCTTGTTGTTGTCCGTCATGATGGGAATCTGGCGGCCGTTGTAATCAAGACCCTTGTAGAAGGTGTTGTTGTAGATGAAGCCTTCGCTCTTGTTGGCAGCCTTCAGATAGTACTGAACGTTGTCGTTGGTCGCAACCTTATCCTTGAACTTAGCTATGGGCTTGCCGTCCTCGCCGAGGATGGATTCGCCGTTATTGCCGTACCAGAAGCCGTCAGCTTCGGCAACGTTGCCGTTGGTGGACATAGGTCCGTAAGAGCCGACTATCTGACCGTCGTTGGAGAACAGGTAGTCAACGAAGGAGAGAACTGCGGAGAGAGTCTTGGGATCGGAGACAGAAGCCTTGGGGATAACTACGCCCGAGTTCTTTACCGAACGCCAGCTCTCGGTGAATCTCATGTGTTCATACTCACCCTCGGTGTTATCACACCACAGTGATACGGGAGTTACGATGGGAGCGAAGTCGAAGTCTGCGCTCTTGAAGCCGTCGGTCGTCTGGGTCTGAGCATAGTCATGAAGCATGAAAGTGACGTTCTTGCCCGCCGCATACTTCTTGTTGATGGTTGCAGAAGTAGCTTCTGCCTTGTTGAAGAGAAGTCCCTCATTCGCAAGACCATTGAGCCACAAAGCCGCATAATATGAAGCGTCATCCTGACGAGCATCCTTCATATCGCCGTTAGCGTCTATATACATGTACTCAAGACGGGACTCCATGCCGCGGACGCCGAAGAGTTCGCCTGCGAGGGAGATGAGGTCGTTTTCACGCTGAGCCTTCATTTCACGACCTGCGAGCGCCCAAACTTCCTTTGCCTGTGCTTCCTCAAGACCCTTGAAGGACTTGAAGTTGGTGACTACGCAACGGAACATTGCAACCATGAGGTCGAAATCCCATGCGCCGGAGGAGCTGAGGAATACGTCGGAAAGCGTGGTGTAGAAGTTGCTCGTGCCGTTCTTATAGGCAACCTTGATGTACTCCTGCAAAATCTTTGCGAGCGCGTCGCCCTTGACCGCGCCGTTTGTCTTAACAATGGCGAAGTTCTGAAGGTCGACTATGTTGCCGCTGGCGCCGTCATAAGCAACGTCGCCTGCCGCAGCCTTAACAGCTGCGCCGAGAGTGGTGGTCGCGTCCTTTGCAGCGGTGAGAGCCGCGCCGTAGTCAACCGTAAGGTCGATGAGCTGCGACTAATTGGAGGGATTTACTGTCTTTACGGTATAGTTGTCT
>CANRKX010000051.1 GCA_947631325.1 uncultured Clostridia bacterium
GAACTCAAAGAGGTCAACAAGTCCATCGGCGGCATTATGGCGGCGATAGAACACGGCATTTTTACAAAGACGACGCAAGAGCGACTACTTTCATTGGAAGCTGAAAAGTCCGACCTCGAAACGAAGATCGCCGTGGAACAAGCGCGGCAGATAAAGCCGCTACAAGCAAGCGAAGTCAAGAAATTTTTGACTTACTTCGCCCGTATGAAATACGAGGACGGCGAGGAAAGAAACGAATTCTTTAACTCGTTTATAAACCGCGTCATTCTTTTCTATGATAAGGTTATTATCCTCTACAACTCTAACGACCGAGAGATCAAACAGCTTGACAAAAAGCAATTAAAAGAAGCCGAAGCCGCCGAAAACCTCGAAGAGATAATAGAAAACAACTCGCTTGAACCAAAAGAGTTCAAACGAGTTGCACTTGGCGGAGAGAGAGGGATTCGAACCCCCGGAAGTTTGAGCTTCAACGGTTTTCAAGACCGCCGCTATCGACCACTCAGCCATCTCTCCATAACATATTAAATTTTCATGCAAGCGGATTTTTTTCGGGGCGTGAAGCCCGCGAACAAAAATCCGAACGGTTTGAGGGGACGGAGTTGCATAATGTATTTTAGCAGAAGCTTGCGGCAATGTCAACCGCAGGGGCGAGGTAGCGCGAAAAAATACGGAAAATAAAATTCAAAAATTTTGGTGCCTTTTCTTCAATATTAATCGCGAGGGCGAGGTAGTCAGAAAAAATACAAAAAATAAAATTTAAAAAAAATAAGTAACTTTTTTGCGCGGATATGTTTAACGGCGGCGCAAAGGTTTTATAAAATAAAAGGAAATACGCAAACGGGAGCTATTATGTCAAAGAAAAACCATTCGCACAAGCAGGATAACCCCGCGGAGAACGAGACTTCGGAGCAGGTGGCGGAGGCTCAGGCAGCTAATGCGGCGCAGACCGAAAACGCCGGAAACGCCCAACCCCAGAGGGAGCTTTCCGACCTCGAAAAGGCGCTTGCCGCCGCCGAGGACTTCAAGAGGAAGTGGTATAACGTCTCCGCCGAGTACGAAAATTACAGAAAGCGCAACTCGGCAGCCGTTGCCAACGCCTATCGCGACGGGGCTTCGGACGCCGTTTTGAGAATTCTGCCCGTGGCGGACAACTTCGGCTATGCCTATGACTCGGCTTCTGACGAAAAGACCAAGGCGGGCATCGACAAGGTAATAAAGAGCTTCGCGACAATTCTTGCGGGGCTGGGCATAGAAGAGATAGCTATATCGGCGGGCGACCCCTTCGACGAGAAGGTTGCCGAAGCCATAATGAACGCGCCCGCGGCTGACGGCGAAAAGCCCAACACCGTAAAGCAGGTCCTCAAAAAGGGCTACAGGGCGGGCGACAGGGTAATCCGCTATGCGCAGGTCATAGTTACCGTTTAATTCGTATAGCGTTACTTCAAATTTTATAGCTATACAAAAAATCCATACGATAAAAAAATAATCTGTCAATAATTAATAATAAGGGCGCAGCAAGCGCCACAGGAGATATTATGGGTAAAGTAATAGGAATTGACTTGGGAACAACCAACTCGTGCGTTGCCGTCATGGAGGGCGGCGAGCCCGTCGTCATTGCCAACAGCGAGGGCAACAGGACGACGCCTTCGGTCGTGTCGTTCAAGCCCGACGGTACGAGAATAGTGGGGCAGGCGGCTAAAAGACTTGCCGTCGCCCAGCCCGAAAAGACGGTCATATCGATTAAACGTCATATGGGCGAAGCCTACAAAGTAAATATAGAAAAGGGATATTCCCCTCAAGAGATATCCGCGATGATTTTGAAGAAGCTCAAGACCGACGCGGAGAGCTACCTCGGCACGGCGGTGACCGACGCGGTTATCACCTGCCCCGCATACTTCAACGATTCGCAGCGTCAGGCGACGAAGGACGCGGGCAAGATAGCGGGACTCAACGTGCTGCGTATCATCAACGAGCCCACGGCGGCGGCGCTTGCATACGGGCTTGACAAGCAGGAGGGCAGCCAGAAGGTCATGATTTACGACCTCGGCGGCGGCACCTTCGACGTATCCATTCTCGAGATAGGCGACGGGGTGTTTGAAGTGCTTGCCACCAACGGTGACACACACCTCGGCGGCGACGACTTCGACAACAAGATAATGAATTACCTCGTCGAGACCTTCAAAAAGGACACGGGCGTCGACCTCTCCAAGGATAAGACGGCGATGCAGAGGATTAAGGAAGCGGCGGAGAAAGCCAAGATTGAGCTTTCGGGCATGTCCACGACAAACGTCAACCTGCCCTTCATAACGGTGGTTGACGGCGCGCCTCAGCACCTCGACGTAGACCTTTCAAAGCAGAAGTTCGACTCGCTCACGGCAGACCTCGTCGAGCGCACGGTAGAGCCCATGAGAAAGGCAATGGCGGACGCGGGGCTCACATATAAAGATATATCGAAGGTAATAATGGTCGGCGGTTCGACGAGAATTCCCGCCGTATTCGAAAAGGTAAAGAGCATAACGGGCAAGGAGCCCTTCAAGGGCATCAACCCCGACGAGTGCGTTGCGATAGGCGCAGCCATTCAGGGCGGCGTTCTGTCGGGCGAGGTAAAGGACGTTCTCTTACTCGACGTCATGCCTTTAACCCTCGGCATTGAGACCCTCGGCGGCGTATCCACCCCGCTCATCGACAGGAACACCACTATCCCCGTCAAGAAGAGTCAGGTATTCTCGACGGCGGCGGACAATCAGCCGGGCGTTGAGATAAACGTATTGCAGGGCGAGAGAAAGTTTGCGCGCGACAACAAGTCGCTCGGCAAATTCATGCTTACCGATATTCCCCCCGCACCCCGCGGAGTGCCCCAGATTGAGGTCACCTTCGACGTCGACGCCAACGGCATAGTCAACGTCACCGCAAAGGACCTCGGCACGGGCAAGAGCACGAATATAACCATAACGGCATCCACCAACCTCTCCGAAGAGGATATAGACAAGGCGGTCAAGGACGCCGAAAAGTATGCCGAAGAGGACAGGAAGAGAAAGGAAGCCATCGACAACAAGAACAACCTCGAGGGCATGATTGACAGTCTCGAGAGGACGTTGAAGGAAGCGGGCGACAAGTTCGAGAAGGACGATAAGAAGACCATCGAGGACGCGATCGCGAGCGCAAAGGCAGAGCTTGAATCGGGCGACGACGAGAGGATAAAGGCGGCTATCGAGACGCTTACCAACGAAATTCAGCCCGTAATCGCCAAGATCTATCAGCAGGGCGGCGGCGCGGCGAGCGACGTCGGCGGCGACGGACCCGACGACAGCGGCGACGGCGATACCGAGTTCAGACAGCACTAATTTAAAAGGGGCGTAATTTCAACGCCCCTTATACGGGTTTTACAGCACACAACGCGCCGAGCGGCGTAAGCGCAATTAAAGCGCAAAACCGTTCTGCGCGCCGTGTCGTTTACAAAGCAAAAATCACAGGGCTAAATTTTTGAATTATGGCAGACAGCAAAAAGAATTATTACGATATCTTGGGCGTTCCCAAGACGGCAACGGCGGACCAGATCAAATCGGCATACAGAAAGCTTGCAAAGCAGTATCACCCCGACTTTCACCCGGGCGATAAGGAGTGCGCCGAGAAGTTCAAGGAGATAAACGAAGCCAACGAAGTGCTCTCCGACGAGAACAAGAGGAAGCAGTACGACTTCGCCCTCGAGCACCCCAACATGGGCGGCGGCGCGGGAGCGGGGCAGGGCTTTTCGGGCGGCTTCGGCGGGTTCGAGGACATAATAAGCTCTATGTTCGGCGGCGGTTTCGGCGGCGGGGCGAGACAGCCCCAGACTCCCCGCGGCGCAGATATAGAGCAGACAGTCAACCTCTCCTTCCTCGACGCGATAAAGGGCTGCACCAAGACGGTGCGCTATACACGCAACGAGCCCTGTCAAGCCTGTTCGGGCACGGGCGCGAAGGGGGGAACGGCTTTCCAGAAGTGCGCGCGCTGCGGCGGCTCGGGAAGGGTCAAGTTCCAACAGGATACCCTCTTCGGACGCACCATACAGGTGGGCGCCTGCCCCGACTGCAACGGCACGGGCAAAAAGGTGCTTGAAAAGTGCCCCGAGTGCAAGGGCAAGGGCTTTGTGCGCGGCGAAACTTCCTTCACCGTCAACATTCCCGCGGGCGTCGACAGGGATTCGAGCCTCAGAAAGCGCGGTTACGGTCAGGCGGTTACGGGCGGCGAGAACGGCGATTTATACGTATATTTCAGGATAGAGCCGCACAAAATTCTCAGAAGGGAAGATAAGGATCTGTACGCCACCGTCCCCATATCCTATAAGACGGCGGTCATGGGCGGAAAGATTCAGGTGCCCGCCGTGGACGATACGATTGAGTTGAATATTCCCGCAGGCACGGCTTCGGGCACACGCTTCACCCTGCGCGGCAGGGGGGTGCGCACCGTGAACGGCACGGGCAACCTCATAATAACGGTAGAAATTGACGTTCCCTCGCGGCTCTCGCGCGAGCAGGTCAAAAAATTGCAGGACTATGAGGACAGCATCCCCTTGAAATCCTGCGACGGCATGCAAAAATATGCCAACAACGTTTCCGCCGTATACGGCAAGACGCTCGAAAAGCAATAATAGATTAAAATACAGAAAATGCGGAAGGCGCCTTGAATTCGTGCGCTTTCCGCATTTTTTATTTATGATTTTTTAGGACGCGCGGCTTTATGCATAAATATGCCGCCGCGGTGGGCATTGTGGATAATTTTTAACAAAAATTTAAAGAGTGGGGTCGAAAATTGTCGTATATGTTGATATTTAAAATTCACTGTGGATAAATTGTGGAAAACTTTTTTGCATATTATCATTTTCGCTGCATAAAGGCGGGCAAATGTGGACAACTTTCGGTGGATAAATACCCCCGATTATCCACTTTTTCCATATAATTCGGGCAGTTATCCACAATCGTTCGGCGATTTATCACTATATATCTTTGCCGCCGATTATTATCCTTGCGGCGGTGCGCTCTATGCCTATGTCGTTCACAATCTCTAAAATTTCGTCCGCCGAAATCTCGCCCGAGAGGGGAGTGCGCACCGAGCCTATCGAGCCCACTATTTTCGCGTGCACGTCGGAGAGCTCGAAGGCGAGGGTGCAGTTTTTCATTACGCAGTCTATAAGGGTGAGATTTTTGCAGTAGCATAGCGGCTGTATGCCGTCTATCACGCAGTTTACAAGGGTGAGATTTTCGGAATACCACCCCAAATATTCGCCCTTTAAAAGGCTGTTTTTGACGGTGACGTTTTTGGAGTGCCAAAGGCTGTCCTTCGTCTCGAGATTGCAGTCCGAAATCTCGGCGTTCTTAATATATTGCAGCGAATACTTGCCCTTGAAATTGACCTCTTTCAACGTGATATCCGAGGAACCGAAGAGAAAGTATTCGGAAGTTATATCGCATTTTCGGGCGACGAACTTGCGGCAGAGCCAGCCCGTCTCGGGCGAATCGATTTTACAGCCCGAAAGCTCGGTGTCGTCGCACTCGCGGAATACCTTTATGCCCTCGAGGGTGCAGTTTTCAAAGCTTGCGCCTTTGCAATACCACGCGGCGGCGCGGGCGGTGGAGGTTGCGCGGCAGTTTTCCGCCCTCAGATTTTGCGCATGCCACAGGGGATAGCGCAGAAAAAATCGGCAGTTTTCCACCTTGATATTCTTGCACTCTTTAAGGGCGGACTCGCCGTCTGCGGGCCCCGCGAAGGTGCAGTTTGAGACCAAGGCGTCGGATAAGTTGTACAGGGCGCGCTCTTCGTCGTGCGTCTCGCCCTCGATATGTCTTGAGTATTTCACGCCAAAATTATATCATTTTAAGGGCGCGGCGGTCAAACGATTTTTACTTTTGCTTGACAATCGCCCCCGTATTTTTTAATATATTGTTGAAAAGGAGCGAAAACCTCATAAAAAGGAAAAAAATACAGATATATGGAAGATTTTTATTCGCGAACCCGTCTCGTCCTGGGCGACGAGGGGGTTGAAAAATTGAAAGCCGCCCGCGTTGCCGTGTTCGGCGCGGGCGGAGTGGGAGGATATGCCGTCGAGGGGCTCGCGAGGGCGGGCGTCGGGGCGTTGGATATAATTGACGGCGATAAAATCGCCCCGTCAAATCTCAACAGGCAGATAATCGCCACCCTCCCCGATATCGGCAAGGCAAAGGCCGACGTCGCGGCGGAGAGGGTAAAGTCCATAAACGCCGACTGCAAGGTGAATGCACATTCAATCTTTTTTCTCCCGGGCGATGAGAGCTTAGATTTTTCGGCGTTCGACTACGTCGTGGACGCGGTGGACACCGTTGCCGCCAAGGTGGAGATAATCTCGCGCGCGAAGGCGGCGGGGACGCCCGTAATAAGCTGCATGGGCGCGGGCAACAAGCTCGACCCCACGGCTTTCAAGGTTGTCGATATTTCAAAAACTTCTGTCTGCCCGCTCGCGAGGGCGGTAAGGCGCGAACTCAAAAAGCGGCAAATCGAGGGGGTAAAGGTCGTGTATTCCGAGGAAGAGCCCAAAATTATGCCCCATTTCGGCGATGGGGAGAGGGTGGTCGGCAGTCTCTCCTTCGTGCCGCCCGTCGCGGGGCTCATTGCCGCGGGCGAGGTGATTAAATTCCTTGCGGGAATATACCGAAAATATTAACATATATTGATATTTTTAGGGTTTTATGTCGAAATTTTCTTGCATATTGCGAGGGCGGATTATAAGGGCGATATATAACTTGATTTATAGGTTATAAGGGCGGATTTTTTAATATATATGTATATCAATGGGGTATGGTTGCGGCTTTTTCCAGCTCAACCGAAGCAATGGTTGCCGCTTTAACGCTCGCCGCGCCCGCGTTAATAAGAATCCGCGCCATCTCGTCGAGGGTTGCGCCCGTCGTCATCACGTCGTCGAGTATGAGCGCCCGCTTGCCCTTTATCTCCTTTTTTTTAACCACTCTGAAAGCCCCAATAAGGTTTTCCGCCCGACCACGCCGCGTCAACGTCTTCTGTTCGGCGGTGTCCTTGACGCTTTCTACGGCGGCGATATAGGGAATATTCAGCTTTTTCGAAAGCTCTTTTGCAAGCAGCGCGGTCTGGTCGTAACCCCGCCTTTTCAATGCCTTTTTTGAGGCGGGCACGGGCACAATCAAGTCAAATTGCTGTCCCTCGAGCTTTTGGACGATGAGGGAGGAGAGGTATTCGGCGAGGTAAGCCCCGCCGTTTTTGAACTTCAACACGAGGGCGGCGCTTCCCCTCTCATACACGAGCGGCGAAAAGGCGCGCTCGAAGAGGGGGCGAAGATTTTTGCACTCCGAACACACCCCCGCGCCGAACACCCGCCTGCCGCAAACGGGGCAGGATATGCCGTCGTTTTTTACTATTTCGCGCTCGCAATCGGGGCAAAAAAGAGTACCGAAAGTCTCCCTTTTGCACAGCTCGCAGGTGTATTTCAAGGGGAAGAAGGTCTCTCTCGCCCCGCCCTTCAATTTTTCCTTTAAATTTTTCGGAAAATCTTTCATAATATTTAATGTGGATATATGTATATATGTAAATATTTACAAATGACCGACTGAAATTAAAATAAAGTTGACAATGTCGCAAATTTTATATAAAATAGTTCTCAAAGCGATAAAACAAAGGAGGGATAGCTATGATTTTTACGGGTCCGCACTGGTATTTGACCCTTTTGCAGATTTTCATGATAGTCATCGACCTTCTCGCCGTGTACGCCGCGATGAGAAATCCCAAGATATCCTATATCCTTTTGACCGCTTTCGGCGTATATATCCTCGTCTACAAGAGCGTTGAGCACGGACTGTGGGAGAAGAAGTGGCCCCTCGATTTCTCCGCCATAACCTATTTTCTCTTCGGCGCGGCGGCGCTCATTCCCATAAGGGCGTTGAAGTTCGTGTCCTCGTGGAGCGCGGTGCTCGCGGGGAGCGTCTTCATAATGAGTATTTTATTGATTCCCGAATACCAATATGCGGACGACTTGCCCGAGCGCATGCGGCTGATGAGCATAATGAATCACAATATGTTATTGGTCGGCGGGCTCTTGACGCTTGCAAGATATCCCTTCAAAAAGACGGACATTCTGTGGATTGCGGCTTGGCTGTTCTTGACGATAGCCTATACCGAAGCCCTCGTCAACGTCGCTCACGCCGAACAGGGCAACGCCATGTACGCAAAAATTCTCGACGGCAGCATAATCCACTACGTTTTGCCCGACTTCAAGCTCGTCCTCTGGTGGTATATCGTCTACTATCTCTTCGTCATCGTCGCCGCAACGGGATTTTCCTTCCTCATCCTGTGGCTCAACAGGTTCATGCGGTCTTATCGCTATGATACCGAATATAAATTCATAATGTTCTGATCTTATCGACTTTGATTTTATAATATATCGGCAAAGAAGTCAAGGCTCGGCATAAAAGAGTGCAAAATCAATGATAAAATTGTGCCAAAAGTTTTTAAAATAAGTTGACAGCAATTTTGCGATTTGATATAATCTTTTAGCATTGAGTTGAAAAACTGCTCGTGCGATTGTCGAAAACGGTCTATGCGGGTGTAGTTCAATGGTAGAACACTAGCCTTCCAAGCTGGTTGCGTGGGTCCGATTCCCATCACCCGCTCCA
>CANRKX010000052.1 GCA_947631325.1 uncultured Clostridia bacterium
ACGTTGAAGCCCCTTTACAGCATAAAAATAGGTCTGCCGGGCGCGAGCAACGCCCTTGCTATTGCGCGGAGGTTGGGCATGCCGTCCGACGTTCTCGACGAGGCGATGAACTATCTTTCCGACGGTGCGAGGAGCTTTGAAAACGTTTTAAGGCGGGCTGAGGAGAGCCGAGTAAAAGCGGACGAAGCGCATCGGCTTGCCGAAAGCGAGCGATTGGAATGGCAGAAAAAGCTTGACGAACTCAATAAAAAAATAGAAGATTTGAACCGCGAACGCGAAAAATTGAACAAAAACGCGCGGACGGAGAGCAGAAAAATAATAGCCGAGCGCACGGAGAGGGCGGAAGAACTGCTCGCGCAGATGGAAGAGATATTTTTAAAAGAAAATATTTCCGAAAGCGATATAATTGCCGCAAGGACGCTCAAAAACAAGCTCGGCAACATCCAATTCGACGAACAGGACGGCGAAAAGAAGGTTGTTGACTATGCCGACGCGACGAAAGATAATATAAAGGTCGGGACGGCGGTCTATATTATTCCCATGGAGACACGCGGCACCGTTTCGGGTTTTAACCCCAAAAAGGGCGAGGCGGAGGTCATATGCGGAAGCATAAAGATGCACCTCAAGCTATCCGAACTCAAGATAATATCGCAAAAAGAGGAAAAGGCTCAAAAGGTCAAACTTGTCAAACATATCCCCCGCGAACAGCCAATACTTGAAATTAACGTCTTGGGGCTTACCGTCGTTGAGGCGATATACGAAGTGGATAATTTTATAGACAGAGCCGTGACCGACAATCTTGAAGAGATAAAGGTAATTCACGGAGTGGGCACGGGCAAACTCAAAAACGCTATCGCCGAACACCTGAAAAAACATAAAAATGTCGAAAGCTTCTGCTCGGGCAAATACGGCGAGGGCGAGACGGGCGTTACTTTTATAAAACTCAAATAGTCTATCCGACTACCTTTCAATAGTATATATAAATAACTTATTGTTTTTAGGGGTAAACTTATTGAAAGGGAAAGTTATTGCCGTTATAACCAACGTTGCGCTTGCTGTTGTCGTCGTTGCGGTCAGTCTTGTCGGATTTTATTCGGGAAGCACCGCAGCCGTGACTTACGACTCTGAAAATCTCTATTACGGCGGAAACGGGGATAGCGACGGGGTGGGATTGACCTTCAACGTGTATGAGGGAACGGACGTTGTATATCAAATTCTCGATATCCTCGACGAATACAAGGCTAAGGCGACCTTTTTTATCGGCGGTTCGTGGGCGGACGACAATGTTGATTGCGTACGCGAAATTTACAGCCGCGGGCATGAAGTCGGCAGTCACGGATATTTTCATAAGGACCATTCCAAGCTCAATCTTGACGAAAACCTCGAGGAAATAGCCCCGAGCGTCAAGCTGCTTGAAATGATAAGCGGACAAAAGGTCACACTCTTTGCGCCGCCGTCGGGAGCATTTTCCGATGAGACGCTTTCGGCTTGCGAAAAGCTCGGGCTTAAAGTCATAATGTGGAGTAAAGACACGATTGACTGGCGGGATAAGGATGTCAAGACATTGATTTCCCGCGCAACAAAGGACTTGAAAGGCGGAGATATAATACTTATGCACCCCAAGGCGCACACCGTTAAAGCTCTGCCCGAAATATTGAAATACATAAGAGACAGCGGCTTAAATACCGTCACCGTCTCACAACTGATAGGAGAAAAATGATATATTTTAAGAGTTTTGACAACGGATTAAGGCTTGTAGTCAACAAAATGGATTCGCTTATGTCTGTGACTATGGGCATATTGGTGCACACGGGCGCAGCTCAGGAGAGCGACGAGGAGGACGGAATCTCGCATTTTATCGAGCATATGACCTTCAAGGGAACGCACAAGAGGACGGCTTTTCAGATATCCGACGAAATGGACAGGATAGGCGCACAGTCCAACGCGTACACTTCAAAGGATATGACTTGTTATTATGTCAAGTCCACGACAGGTCACGCGCAAGAAGCCTTTGACGTGCTCGCCGATATGTTTCTCGACAGCACCTTCCCCGACGAGGAAATGGTGAGGGAAAAGGGAGTAATCGTCGAAGAGATAAATATGAACGAGGACACCCCCGACGATTTGTGCCTTGATTTGCTTGCGGGCGCGTACTTCGGCGAGAGGGGATACGGCAGAACAATCCTCGGAAGCCGCAAAAACGTAAACGGTTTCACCCTATCAGACGTCAAAAAATATATGGACAAGCACTATGTTCCCCAAAATATAGTTATCTCGATGGCGGGCAATATCGACCCGATAACCGCCGAAAAGATGGTCGCGGACAGATTTTTGTCGCTTGAAAACAGGTGTTGCGAGAGAAAACCCGTAAAAGTTGAGTTAAAGGCGGGCAATATACTGAAAAAGAAGGATATCGAACAGGTGCATATCGGCATTGCCTTTCCGTCGGTCAAGAGATATGCGCCCTTATACGACGCAACGCTTATACTCAACGCGATATTGGGCGGAAGCATGTCCTCGCGGCTCTTCCAGACAGTGCGCGAAAAGCTCGGGCTTGCCTATACGGTGTATTCTTATACGACAGCTTATGAGGAGTGCGGGGCATTATGCGTCTATGCGGGCGTCAATTCTGAAAAATATCTCGACTCGGTGGACGCAATATACGACTGCATTGACGATTTGAAAAAGAAAAATATCGGAGAGGACGAGTTCACAAGGGGCAAAGAACAGCTGATTTCATCTTCCATTTTCGCACAGGAAAGCACAAGTTCACAGATGCTGTTGTTCGGCAAGGAGCTTTTGTATAACGACAATATCTACAACTTCGAGGAGAGGATTAAAAAGATATCTTCGGTCACGTTAGACGATGTTTTTGAAGCGGTGGACTGCAACTTTGACGATAAATTCAAGGCTTCGGCTGTAGTGGGGGCGGCGGACAAGCCGCTTTGATATGGGCGATATTAAATACGGCTTTGACCCATTTTACTTTGAGGATAGCGCTCTTTTGATATTGGGCAGTTTTCCGTCAGTGAAGAGCAGGCAGACAGAATTTTATTACGGCAATCGGCAGAACAGATTTTGGAAGACGATATCCGAATTTTTCGGCGAAGAAACGCCGACGGCGCTTGAAGATAAAAAAAGTCTGCTTAAAAGGCGCAAAATCGCCCTTTGGGATATTGTCACCCAATGCGAAATCGTCGGCTCGCAGGACAGCACAATAAAAAATTTTCACGTTGCGGACCTGTGCGGATTATTGCAAAATCTTAAAATTAGGCTTATAATTATAAACGGCGGCAAGGCTTACGACATTTTTTTGAAAAATTATTGCGATATCGGCGTTCCTTACATATGCCTGCCGTCAACGAGCCCCGCAAATACGCATTTTGACAAGGAAAAGTGGTTTGATGCACTACGGCGAGTTTTTGAAAGAGCTTGATGGCATGGCTGACCCCGCATATCGGGATTTCCATAAAAAGCTGTTAAAAGACGAAAATATAACCGTTTTGGGCGTGCGCATTCCCTGTTTGAGGGCGATTGCAAAAAAGTATCGTGCGAACTTTGACGAGGTTTTCGCCTTTCCCGACGATTTTTATGAGGTAAAATTCGTTAAACTTACCATTGCGGCGGGCTTGCAGTATGAAAAGTTTATCGAAGTTTTACCCCAATGCGTTGATTTAATTGACAACTGGGCTACATGCGACTGCTTTGCTCCCGCCTGCATAAAAAATCACAGAGAAGAATTTTTACCCTATTTGGAGACATTCGTCCAAGAGGGCGGGGAGTTCAGGCAAAGATTTGCGCTGACTACCTTAATGAAGTTCTATCTTGACGAAAAATATCTTGACAGAGTTTTGAATTTGATGCTCGCATGCGACACATCGCTTTACTATGTGCATATGGCGGCGGCGTGGCTTACGGCGGAACTTCTCGTCAAATTTTACGATTTTGGGCTAAATATTTTAATTGGGCAACTGCTCGACAGAAAGACTCACAACAAGGCAATACAAAAGGCAATCGAAAGTTTCAGACTTTCGGATGAACAAAAAAATTATTTAAAAGGTTTGAAAAGATAAATTATGGAAATCAAACAGCAATTGACCGAAGAATTCAAACTCCGCCCCGATCACGCCGAAAACGTGATCAAACTCCTCGACGAAGGCAACACGATACCCTTTATCGCGCGTTATCGCAAGGAAATGACGGGTGCGATTGACGATCAGGTACTCCGCGAGTTCAACGACAGATACGAGTATCTCAAAAATCTTCAAAAGCGCAAGCAGGAAGTTACAAACGCCATAACCGAGCAGGAGAAGATGACCGAAGAAATTGCCGCAGCAATTGAAGCTGCGCAGACCATGACCGAAATTGAGGATATCTATCGCCCCTTCAAACAGAAGAAAAAGACGCGCGCTTCGGTTGCCATAGCAAAGGGATTACAGCCCCTTGCCGAGTTCATTCTTGCGCAGGAGGGCGACCCCTACAAGGAAGCCGAAAAGTATGTTGACGAAGAAAAGGGCGTTGCCGACGTTGCCGAGGCCATAAACGGCGCAAAGGACGTAATTGCCGAAATTATTTCGGATAACGCCGAACTTCGCAAAAAATTGCGAGCACTCCTTGAAAACCACGGCGAAATGCAGGTAAAAATGGTCAAAGACGACGACAAGGGCACTTATGCCATGTACGCCGACTACTCCGAGCTTGTTTCCGAAATAAAAAATCACAGAATTCTCGCCATAAATCGCGGCGAAAAAGAGGAGTGCCTTAAAGCCAATATCTATTTCAATCCCGAAATCGCCAAGCGCGTGTGTGTTGCAAAATACATAAAGTCGGGCGGCAATGCCGACTGCGCGGCTCTCATTACCGAGGCGGCGGACGACGGATACGATAGGCTTATTGAGCCCTCAGTCGAGCGCGAAGTCCGCGCAATACTCACCGACAAGGCGAGCGAACAGGCGATAAAGATGTTTGAAGTAAATCTTCGACCCCTATTGTTACAGCCGCCCGTTAAGGGAAAGGTTACGTTGGGGCTCGACCCCGGGTTCAGAACGGGCTGCAAGGTCGCCGTCGTAGACGAAACGGGCAAAGTACTTGCAACTTCCGTCATCTATCCCGTGCCCCCCAAGAACGATATCGAGGGCGCGAAGAAGATAATGAAGGAACTCATTTCGAAGTACAAGGTCGATATAATTTCCATAGGCAACGGCACGGCGAGCAAGGAGACGGAGATTTTCGTCGCCGACCTAATGAAGGAGGTGGACGGCGTCAGCTATGCGGTCGTCAGCGAGGCGGGCGCGAGCGTCTATTCGGCGAGCAAACTCGCCGTCGAGGAGTTCCCCGACTTCGACGTAACTCAGCGGTCAGCCGTTTCAATTGCAAGGCGGCTTCAGGATCCGCTGTCCGAATTGATAAAAATTGACCCCAAGTCGATAGGCGTGGGGCAGTATCAGCACGATATGGACGCAAAGCGGCTCGACAGCGTGTTGGGCGGAGTGCTCGAGGATTGCGTAAACAGCGTCGGCGTCGATTTAAACACGGCGAGCGTATCGCTTTTGAAGTACGTTGCGGGGCTTAACTCGGGAATTGCCAAAAATATAGTAAACTACAGGGAGGAAAACGGCAAGTTTTCGGCGCGTTCGGAGCTTTTGAAGGTGCCCAAGTTGGGTGCAAAGACGTACGAGCAGTGCGCGGGCTTCTTGCGTATTCCCGACGGCAAAAATATTTTGGATAACACCGCCGTCCACCCCGAATCTTATCAAAAGGCGGAAAAACTTTTATCGCTTTTCGATTATACCGATGAGGACGTAAAGGAGAGAAAGATAACCGAATTGCCCGAAAAGGTCAAAAATTACGGCGTTGACAGGGCGGCGGAGGAGTGCGAGCTTGACAAGGCGACCCTAAACGACGTGATAGCCGAGCTTGTAAAACCCGGCAGGGACATCCGCGACAGTCTGCCGCAGAGGGTTTTGCGCAAGGACATTCTCGGCATAGACGACCTCGCGGTGGGAATGGAAGTCGAGGGCACGGTGAGGAACGTCATCGACTTTGGTGCGTTCGTCGATATCGGCGTCCACGAGGACGGGCTTGTGCATATTTCCGAGATAACGGATAGGTTTATCCGCCACCCGTCGGACGTATTGAAGGTGGGTCAACAGGTCAAGGCTGTTATAATTTCGCTCGACAAGGCGAAACACAGAATAGGGCTATCGTTGAAGAGGGTCAAAAAACAAGCCAATTGACTTGACAAAGCTCATTGCTTATTGTAAAATTTTACCGTAAATATCAGGAGGATACAAAAATGTTTGAACAAGTTGCAAAAATTCTTGCGGAACAGCTCGGAATACCGCAGTCCAAAATCACGGCGGATAGCGAAATTGTTAAGGACCTCGGCGCAGACTCGCTCGACGTAGTTGAGCTTCTGATGACCCTCGAGGACAACACGGGCAAGACCATTCCCGAAGAAAAGGTTGCCGACTTAAAGACCGTCGGCGACGTTGTGACCATGCTTGAAAGCCTGTAATATTTTTTAAATATAGAGTGCGCCGACCGAAAAATTTCGGTCGGCGCACTCTTTTTATATTGAATTTCGTTAACTTTAAACAATAATATTAATCAATCTCTTGGGCACGAGGATAAATTTTCTGATTGTCTTGCCGTCGATAAGGGGCTTTATGTCGGCGTTTTCAAGCACAAGTTTTTTAATTTTGTCCTCGCCCATGTCTGCGGGAACAACTATCTTTGCCTTTATCTTGCTGTTTATCTGCACGGCGTATTCAAAGTCGTCCTCACCGCACTTTGCGGGGTCGAATTGGGGCCATTTTTCATAGGCAATGGTCTTGTCATGCCCCAAAACGGTGTTCCAAATTTCTTCGGTGACGAAGGGGATGACGGGATTTAAAAGCTTTATAAGCCCTTCGGCGTATTCTTTGGGCAGTTTATTGCCGTCGGAGATCTCCTTGTAGATTGCGTTTACGAAAATCATCATCTGTGATATCGCCGTGTTGATTTTCATCGTCTCGTAATCTTCGGTGACCTTTTTGACCGTCTGATTGTATATTTTTTCGAGATTTTTGTTGGGTTCGGGCGAGATTGCGTCGAGTTCGCAGTATATTCTGTAAACTCTGTCGATAAACTTCTTGACACCCTCAATATTAGCCGTGTTCCAAGGCTTTGTGTCGGAAACGGGACCCATGAACATTTCATACATTCTCATGACGTCCGCGCCGTAATCGTTGACGATATCGTTGGGATTGATGACGTTGCCGAGGCTCTTTGACATCTTGTTGCCGTCCTCGCCCAAAATCATGCCCTGATGGAAGAGCTTTTTGAAGGGCTCTTTATAGGGCACATAGCCCTTGTCGAAAAGAAAATTCATCCAAAAACGCGAGTAGAGCAGATGCCCGACGAGGTGCTCCTTGCCGCCCAAATAGAAGTCAACGGGAAGCCAATGTTTCATCAGCTCGAAGTCGGCAAATTTTTGGTCGTTGTGCGGGTCGCAATAGCGCAAAAAGTACCAGCTCGACCCCGCCGAACCGGGCATTGTCGTAGTCTCGCGCTTGCCCTTGACGCCGTTTATTGTGACGTTGACCCAATCTTTTGCGTTTTCAAGCGGGGCGTTGCCGCCGTGCGCCTTGTAGTCGTCCATAGGGGGGAGGACAAGGGGAAGTTCGCTGTCGTCGAGGAGTGCGACTTCGCCGTTTTCGAGGTGAACGACGGGAAGGGGCTCGCC
>CANRKX010000053.1 GCA_947631325.1 uncultured Clostridia bacterium
CTTCTCACACGGCGTAAGGGCAACGCCGTGTTCGGTCACCGTTCGCGCGGGACGTATGCGCTCACTCACCTCGCGGGGCAAAACAGCGCACTGTGCTGTTTTGATAAATCCCCGCTCGCCCTTGCCTGCTCGCATCTCTGCGTCGCGGCGTCCTATGGGCAGTGGGTATTCGTTTCTCCGAACCGCGGCGTCCTATGAGCAATGGATTATGATGGGCGACGGCAGAGAGTGTCATCCTGAGCGGAGCGCGGAACGCGCGCAGTCGAAGGACCCCATCGGGTATGCGGTTTGCATTTCTAATAATCCAATCACATTTTATCCACCGCATTCTACCCCCCCACCTTAAATTCCCCCCCCCACGGCTTGCCCTCGCAAGCCCTTTTTCTCTTCCGCCCGCAATTTTTCACATAAAAAGTTCGGCACAAACATAAACCGCATTTTCCATAAGCAACGCTTATATCTCTTATAAAAACCTCAAAACGACAAGTTGCGTCAATTGATTTGACTATTTGCAAATATTTTCATATAATTTTAGCGTAAATGAAATAAGTGCTGTGAGAGAGCGCTTAAAAATATTTTTGAAAAGGAGAACATTCAAATGAAACTTCCCGAACAATTCGGCGAAAACGTGTTCAACGACTCCGTGCAAAAGGAGACCCTTCCCAAGGAAGTGTACAAGGAGCTTCGCGCAACCATTGAATCGGGCAAACAGCTCGACACCTCGATAGCGAGCGTCGTCGCCGCGGCTATGAAGGACTGGGCTGTATCTAAGGGCGCAACCCATTACACCCACTGGTTCCAGCCCCTGACGGGTCTGACCGCCGAAAAGCACGACAGCTTTATCGAGCCCGACGGCGACAAAGTCATCATGCACTTGACGGGCAAGAGCCTTATCGTCGGCGAGCCCGATGCGTCCAGCTTTCCCTCGGGCGGCTCGCGCGCAACCTACATGGCGCGCGGCTACACGGCATGGGATCCCACTTCGCCCGCATTCGTAAAGGAAGGCACCCTTTACATTCCCACCATTTTCGTCTCCTATACGGGTGAAACGCTCGACAAAAAGGCGCCCCTTCTGCGTTCGATGAACGCCCTCGACAGACAGGCGAAGAGAATTTTGAAGCTCTTCGGCATAGAGTGCAAAAAGGTTGCGACCACCGTCGGACCCGAACAGGAATATTTCCTCATTTCCGAGGAGGAGTATTTAAAGAGAAAGGATTTACAGCTCACGGGCAGAACGCTCTTCGGCGCACCCGCGTCAAGGGGACAGGAGCTTGAAGATCATTACTTCGGCGTCATTAAGCCCAAGGTTGTTGAATTCATGCGCGACCTCGACGAAGAACTGTGGAGCTATGGTATTCTCTCAAAGACCAAGCACAACGAAGTCGCCCCTGCCCAACACGAAATGGCGCCCGTATATTCGACGACCAACGTCGCGGTTGACACCAATATGTTGACCATGGAAATAATGAAAAAGGTGGCAAAGCGCCACGGGCTCGTCTGCCTTCTGCATGAAAAGCCCTTCGAGGGAATAAACGGCAGCGGCAAGCACAACAACTGGTCAATGTCCACCGATACGGGGCTCAACCTCTTGAATCCCGGCAAAAATCCCGAGGAAAACACCCTCTTCAAGCTCGTCTTGGCGGCAGTAATTAAGGCTGTCGATGATTATCAGGGACCTCTGCGCGCCTCCGTCGCTTCTGCGGCAAACGACCACCGTTTGGGCGCGAACGAAGCGCCCCCCGCAATAATTTCTGTATATCTCGGCGACCAGCTCGGCGCCCTCGTAGATAGCATAGTGAAGGGGGGCAAGTATGTCGCAAACAAGGCGGCAAAGGGCAGCATAGGCGTGCCCGAATCGCCCATCTTCCCCAAGGACGCGTCGGACAGAAACAGAACCTCGCCCTTCGCATTCACGGGCAATAAGTTCGAATTCAGAATGTTGGGCTCTCAGGCAAACGTTTCCGACGCCAACATCTGTCTCAATACTATAGTCGCCGACGCCTTCGAGCAGTTCGCCGACGAACTCGAAAAGGCTTCCGACCTCGAAAAGGCTGCAAACGCAATAGTTTCAAGGGAATTAAAGGCGCACTATCGCATAATCTTCAACCTCGACGGCTACGGTCCCGAATGGGAGCCCGAGGCGGAGAGGAGGGGACTTCTCAACAAGAAGAACACCGCCGACGCAGTGCCCGTATTCTATGAGGAGAAGAACGTCAACGTATTCGTTCATCAGGGCGTATTCTCACGCGAGGAGGCCATCGCCCGCGCCGACATAAGGCTGGAAAATTACACCAAGACCATAAATATCGAGGCGCTAACAATGCTTGAAATGGCTAAGCGCGATATCGTTCCCGCAGTTTCCGACTTTATTGCCGACCTCTGCCAGAACGTCGCTTCCAAACAGGCTGTCTGCGATAAACTCCCCTGCGAGACCGAGAAAAAGCTGATAACCCGCCTTTCCGAACTCAACGACGAGGCGTCCGCAGAGATTGAAAAACTTGAAAAGGATCTCGCCGCGATAGATAAGGACGATATCCACCCCGCTTCACAGGCAATGGCGCACGTCATCATTCCCGATATGGACGCCCTCCGCAAGAGCGTGGACGAGATGGAGACGTTGACGTCGGCTGATTATTGGCCCTATCCGAGTTATTTTGATCTGCTCTACTCAGTCAAATAACTTTCGCGCTGCATATATGCGTCGTTCTGCTGTGTCGAGCTTGCGTTTGCCCTCGGGTCATTTACGTTTTAGTAAACTCCCCTTGTCAATGCTCGCTTCTCACACGGCGTAAGGGCAACGCCGTGTTCGGTCACCGTTCGCGCGGGACGTATGCGCTCACTCACCTCGCGGGGCAAAACAGCGCTACTAGGCTGTTTTGAGAAATCCCCGCTCGCCCTTGCCTGCTCGCATCTCTGCACCGCGGCATGTGATTAGCAATTTAAAGGTTGTCATCCCGAGCGATTAAGAATCTCGCGAAGCGAGTTCGATTGAGTGGAAGTTCTCGCAGGGCGTAAGGAAATGCGCCCTGCTCGGGCACCGCTCGCGCGGGACGTATGCGCTCGCTCATCTCGCTCGGCAAAACAGCGCTACTAGGCTGTTTTGAGAAGTCCTCGCTCGTCCCCCCGTGGTCTTGGGGCGTACTTCCAAATATTATTACCACATTTTCTTATTACCTCATTTAACATTCCCCTATCGGTTTTCCACTCCCCGCGGTCGATCGCCGCAAAAACGGGAGTAAAAACATAAAACCAAAAAGCGCGCGTTTTTTGAAAAGTTCCAAAACTAAATATCTTTGATAATCAATCGGAGGCTTTTTATGGACTTTACTATCTGGTACCTCATGGGAGCCGCTCTCGTATTCTTTATGCAATGCGGTTTCGCCATGGTGGAAACGGGCTTTACGCGCGCCAAAAATGCAGGAAACATCATAATGAAGAATTTGATGGATTTCTGCATCGGCACAGTCGTATTCATGCTCCTCGGCTTCACAATAATGATGGCTGAGGACTATGCGGCGGGCTTCATCGGCTTGCCCAACTTCGACCTATTTTCCCACTTCGACCTGTTCGTATCCGAGGACTTCGCACAGTCTTTCGTTTTCAACCTTGTATTCTGCGCCACGGCTGCAACAATCGTCTCGGGCGCAATGGCTGAAAGAACGAGATTTATGTCCTATTGTATCTATTCTGCAATGATATCCCTCGTCGTCTATCCCATAGAGGCGGGATGGGTATGGAACCCCAACGGCTGGCTCGTCACGAACGGCTTTATCGACTTCGCGGGCTCCGCGGCGATACATACCGTCGGCGGCACCGCGGCGCTCATCGGCGCAATAATGGTCGGTCCCCGTATCGGCAAGTACGACAGGGATGAAAAGGGCAAAGTTACAAAGGTAAACGCAATTCAGGGTCACAGCCTGACCCTCGGCGCCCTCGGCGTATTCATTCTTTGGTTCGGCTGGTATGGCTTCAACGGCGCGGCGGCAACTACAACTCAGTCGCTCGCGGTCATCTTCCTCAACACGACGATAGCGCCCGCTCTTGCGTCTGTCAGCTGTCTGATATTCACTTGGATAAAGAACGGCAAGCCCGACGTCGGCATGTGTCTCAACGCCTCGCTTGCGGGCCTTGTCGCGATAACGGCGGGATGTTACAGGGTGGATGCAATCGGCTCAACCGTCATCGGTCTCGTCTCGGGCATACTCGTCGTGGTATTCGCCGAATTCCTCGATAAAAAACTGCATATCGACGACCCCGTCGGTGCCTGCGCCGTTCACTTCTGCAACGGTATCTGGGGCACGATAGCCGTCGGTCTGTTCGCCTGCGTTGACTATCAGGCGGGCGCACCCGGCGTCGACGCAATGGGCAACATAGTCGACAAATCCATGCTCGGTCTCTTCTATGGCGGCAACGGCTATCTTCTCGGCATGCAGGTCGCGGGCATACTCGCCATTCTCGCATGGACGGCAGTTTGTATGATTTTGACCTTCGGCGCGATAAAGTACGTGCCCGTTATGATAAAGAGAAAGTGCGGTCTTATAACCGCAATAAAGCTCGCGAAAGAGTGGAACGGTCTCCGCGCTTCCGCCGAGGACGAGATTACGGGTATGGATATATCCGAACACGCGCTCCCTTCTGCGTATGCCGACTTCCTGCCTACCGTTCCCGCATATGACGGGGAGGGGGAGAATGTCGACGTCTCGGGCGTCACCCCCGCGGATATCGAACTCGTTCCCGCAAGCGGCAAGTATACAAAGGTAACCGTAATCACCGGTCAGGATAAATTCCTCACCTTAAAGGACGCGATGGCGCAGATAGGAGTGACGGGTATGACCGTCTCCAACGTCATGGGTTGCGGCGCGCAGGGCGGCAAGACGGGTCAGTATCGCGGCGTCAAGACGACAATGCACTTAATCCCCAAAGTACAGGTAGAAATCGTCGTTTCCACCGTCGACCCCAAGTTGGTCGTCGCAGTCGCGCAGAAAGTGCTCGACGACGGCAAGGTGGGCGCGGGCAAGATATTCGTGTCCAATATCGAAAACGTCATGAGAATCCGCACGGGCGAGACGGGCGTCGCCGCTCTCTCCAACGAAAAATAAATTTGCACACACAGCTCTCTCATAGATACTCGGAAGGGGCGACTGCGCTTGCAGTCGCCCCTTTCTCGTCTCCGCCGCCGCCAAATCAACGCCGCCCAATTGCCGCCGCCCCAACGCCGCCCAATCGCCCAATCTTGCCTTTTTGGGGTTATGATAGCCGCCGTCCCCACAATTTCATTTGCTCAAACACCCCGCTCCAACGCCTGCAAACGCTTTGACTTTTGCCCGCCGCCGTGTTAAAATACCACAAGAAGGAAATAAAATGAAAAAACTCGCATTAAATCGCAGATTAATACTCGAAAATTTGGTCAACGTATTTTTATTGAGCGTGTTGACGGGTCTCTTCGCGGGCGTCGTCGTGACCTTTTATAATATCTGCGCGGAGATTGGCGAAGACTGTTCAGTCAAGCTCTATTCTCTCGTCTTTGCAAATCCCGCCTTCGTGCCCCTGTTGCTGTTGGGGCTCTCGGCGGGATCGCTCGTCATCGGCACTGCGGTCAGATTCGTGCCCATGATAAGGGGCAGCGGAATTCCCCAAATCGAGGGCGCAGCCCGCGGCATCGTCCGCTTCAAGTGGTATGTCACCCTCTGCTCAATGTTCGCCGCCTCACTTGCTTGCATATTCATGGGTTACGCGGCTGGGGCGGAGGGACCCTCCCTCGAACTCGGCGGCTGCACGGGCAGCGCGGTCGGCACCCTGTTGAAGCGCAACCAAATGGTTCGCCGCCTTCAGATTGCGGGCGGCGCCAGCGCGGGTCTCGCCGTCGCCTTCAACGCCCCCATAACGGGCATGGTTTTCGCCCTCGAGGAAGCCTTCCGCTCCTTCTCGCCGCAGGTGTTCATTTCGGCGGCAATCAGCGTCATAACCGCCCTGTTCACACGCAACGCCCTCCGCAACGCCATGGGTCTTGAAGTGGGCTTCGCCTTCAACACCTTCACGTTCGTTCAAATGGACGCCATCGCCTGCCTATGGACGGTTCTCGCCGCCCTCATCGCCGCTCTCGTCGGCGTGGGCTTCTATCACCTCGTATTTTTAACCAAAAAATTATTCAAACGCGTCACATTCTTAAAGGGAGTGGGTAAGTATATCATTCCCTTTACCGTTGTCGGCTCTCTCGGTTTGGTAACCGTCTATGCAATGGGAGGGGGCAGGAATTTTATCGAGAGCGTCGGCTCCCTCGGCACGGGTACATTGAATATCCAAAGCGTCCTCGGCGCATCTTTGTTGGTCTCTCTCGTCGTAATTTTAATCGTCCGCTTCGTCTCCGCCGTCATGACCATGGGCGCGGGCGTTCCCTGCGGCGTGTTCATTCCCATGCTCGCAATCGGCGCGGCGGTCGGCGCGCTCCTTTCCCAGCTCTTCGTTCACGCGGGCATGAACCCCGTCTATTGCGACTACCTCGTCATAATTTGCATGGCGGCATTCTTCACTTGCGTCGTCAAAGCCCCCATAACGGGTATAGTTATGATTTTCGAGTTGACGGGTCAGTTCGTCAACTTCCTGCCCGCACTTTTGGGGGTGACGATAGGCTATCTTATCGGCTTGGGCTTCCGCACCGAACCCATTTACGAAAAGTGTCTCGGTCTATATATTGAGGAAGAGAAGCTGTATGAAAAGATGAAGAAGGAGAGGGTGACCGTCAAAGTTCAGTCGGGCTCGCGTGCGGACGGCGCAACTGTTCGTTCGATAATCTGGCCCACCAACGGACTTGTATTGGAACATATTCTTGAGGACGGCACCTCCCTTGTCGCCGACGGCGAAACAGTCCTTCACGGCGGCGAGAGCATAGTATTCGAGTGCGAAACCGACGACCTATCCGAACTATACGACTATTTATACTCCATCGTCGGCAAAGAAAAATAATATTATTCCGCCCTCGTGGTCTCGGTTTGCTTTATCCTCGCCCGCGCTCGTCCCAACCTGTCATCCTGAGCTTGCCGAAGGATCCCATCGGGTATGCGGCAGGCGTTTCAACATTGCGCCCCGAGACCACGGTGGGGTCTTTCCACTCAATCGAACCCGCTGACGCGGGCTTCTCATTCGGTCAAGATGACAGTCACCTTAACGAGCTTATTAAATGCTGTCCCCGCGCCCGCGCTCGTCCCAACCTGTCATCCTGAGCTTGCCGAAGGATCCCACGAAGTATGCGGAGAACCCCAAAAAACCCGCCAAAGGTGAAAAAATTTTTTAAAAAAATAAAAAA
>CANRKX010000054.1 GCA_947631325.1 uncultured Clostridia bacterium
CTTTTAAACTTCGCGTCCTACGCGACCTATTATAACCGTATACCCCTCTTTACCTCTTTCAAAATCTTCAACAGGGGCGAGGAGAACGTCAACGACGTAACCGTGTCGCTGAGCTGTTCCACCGCCCTCATTTTGCCGAGGGAGATAAAGGTGGAGGAGATCCCCCACGAGAGCAGCGTCGAGGTTGCGCCCGTCAACCTCTTCAATCCCAAATATCTCGCCGACATAGAACAGCCCGAGAGCTGCAAGGTGGGGGTCAAGTTGAAGTGCGGCGGGGGAGAGGTGTGCGAGCTCGAAGCCGAAGTTGTAGCCCTGCCCATAGACTATTGGTCGGGGCTGTCGGGCAATGCCGAAATGCTTGCCGCCTTTGTGCGCCCCAAGCTTGCAGACTGCCAGAAAATTCTCGCCGAGGCGGGATTGCAATTAAAGACGTGGGGATATTCCTCGGAGTTTTCGGGCTATGCGGGCAACGACAAGAACGGCGTGCGCGGCGCGGCGGCATCCATATTTTCTGCGATAAGACAGCTCAATATCGAGCGGGAGCAAATGCAGGATTTGAGCGGCACGGTGTGTGCGGGCGACCCCTCGAAGATAATACAGATGAGAAAGGCGACGCCGCTCGAGATGGCGCTGTTTGCGGCGAGCTGTTTTGAGGCGACCAAGCTAAATCCCGTCATTCTATTCGGCAAAAAGTCGTTAGGCGTGGGAGTATGGCTCAACGAAAGCTGTTTTTCCACCTCTGCGCAGGACGACATGCAGTTAATAGAAAAATACGTCTCGGACGGGGTCAATAACCTATCCATAATAGACGCAGACGATTTATTTGCGCACAAGAACGCGAGCTATACGACGAGCGAGGCGCACATAATGTCCGCCCTGAGAAAGCCGCAGTTCGAGCTGTGTCTCGACATAAAGAGGTGCAGGATAGGCGGAATATTCCCCATGCCGTTGAAGGTCAAGAACGACACGGGTTACGAGCTGTTGGGCGAGGGGCAGTTTGCCTTTGACGCAAAGCCCGAGGAGAAGATAGACGCTTCCAAATACGAATACGACAGGTCGGCTTCCAAGGACAAATCGTGGCAGAGAAGGCTTTTGGACCTCTCATTAAAGAACAATCTTCTCAATTTCAGATACAAGAGGGACTGCCTGCACATACTCTCGGCAGACCTCGGGGTATTCTGCGAAAAGCTGGAAAACAAGGATAAATTCATAATTTCCCCCCATACCCAGCCCATAGAGGACGCCGCGTTTTTCGGCGGGGGAAGGGGATTCGGCAGTCTCGGGGAGCTTATATCCCTCGAAATGAACTCGGGAAAGCTGCGCTGCACGGGCTCGCAGGAGGGACTTATAGAGACCTCGACGGGGTTGATACGCAAGGCGCGCGCCGCCGAGGAAGAGACGGGCGCGAAGACGTTATATTTGGCTTTCGGCTTCTTGAAGTGGAAGCACGAGGGGGGCAAGGAGGAATTTTACGCGCCCCTCGCCCTCATGCCCGTGACGGTCAAGAGATTAAAAACACAGGGCGTTTCTTTGGAGACGGGCGACGAATACGAAGTGAATACCACCCTATTGGAATTCTTGAAGCAGGAGTTCGGCATAGACGTGCGCGGAGTGGAGGGAAAGGGGCTTTCGCCCAAGGAGATAATTGCAATCTTCCGCTCAAAGACCGCCAATATAAAGGGGTGGATGGTGTACGACGACGTGTACCTCTCGCAGTTCACCTTTGCGCGATACGCGATGTGGGCGGACGTGAAGAACAACGTCAAGGAATACAGAAAAAATCCACTTATAGAGAGCCTTTTGACCAATTCCAACAGGCTTCCGCCCGTACAGGGCGGGGCGGAGAGCGAGGACGACGCCGACCCCGCAGCCGTCCTGACGCCCCTGCCCTGCGACAGCACCCAATACGCCGCTGTAGCAGAGTCGGCAAGGGGGACTACATTCGTCCTTCACGGACCTCCCGGAACGGGCAAGAGCCAGACGATATCCAACATGATAGCAAACGCCGTGGACAGCGGCAAGCGCGTTCTCTTCGTCGCCGAAAAGCAGGCGGCGTTGCAGGTGGTCAAAAAGAGGTTGTCTGACATAGGGATAGGCGACTTCTGCCTTGAGTTGCATTCGGGCAAGGTGGACAAGGCGGAGATTGTAAAGGGAATAGAAAATACCCTGTCGCTCGCAAACGCCGAGGACGACGGCAAATTTTGCGATTGCGCCGCACATATAGCCGACGTAAGGGCAAAATTGCGCGCTCCCCTCGACGCGCTGCACAAGAAGAGAAGGCTGGGAGTCTCCGTCTATGAGGGGATAATTTACTATCTTCAGAACAAGTCGGCACCCGACCTCATGAATATAGAGACGACCTTTTACGACTCGCTGACGAAGGAGAAGCTTGCCGAGTACGAGGACATGCTGACGACGGCGCAGGCGGCGGCGAAGGAGTGCGGCGGGGTGTACCGCTCGCCCTTTTCCGAAGTCAAGCTCACTTCCTGCGACAAGAAGATAAAGACCAACGTGCTGTGTTCCGCCGAAGTCGTGCTTGCGGAGTTGAGACATCTCAAAAATTATTTGGGGCTCTTCCTCGACACGTTCAATCAGAAGGTCTCCAAATTCACCCACAAAAAACTCGAAAATCTTGTAAATATATGCAATATTTTAAACGGCGACAGCCTTGCGCAATTCTTCAATTGCGAAGAGGACGCGCTGTACAAATTCTATAACGCGTCGCTAAGATACGACAGCGAGACGAGACACTGGCTGAAATACTTCAAGACGCTGCCCGACATAGAGAAGTTTGCCGACGACATAGAGGGCGAGCTCGACAATTGGGGGGAGAACTACCGCTCGTCGCGCATTTTATTGCAGGTCATAAAGCGCATAAACCGCTGCGGCAGGGAGCCCGTCAAGGAAAAGGACGAGGCGGAGTGGATAAAGCGCGCCTGCGAGATAGAAAAGGCGAGGAAGATGATGCTTACAAACACCAATCTTTCCGCACAATTTATCGGCTTCGGCGGCATAAACGACAAGAAGAGACAGGAGTTTATGGCGCCCCTGTACGCCCTCCATTCGCTGTGCGCCGAGACCTTCATGGACTACAACGCAGACTCCTTCAACAGCGTCTGCGTTTCCTCCTCGGGCGGCACTTTAAAGCCCCTCGTGGGGGGGATTATATCTGCGGCGAAGGCGTTCGGCGACAGTGCGGATAACTTCTTATCCTCTATAAAAGCCGAGAAGGACGCTTTCGCGGACGCGGACATATTCGAGATATACACGGCGAAGTGCACCGCGCTCATAGACAATATCGACATGCTGCCCGCGTGGTGCGTATATAAGGCGACGGCGAAGAAGCTGAACGACGCGGGACTGACCTTCATGACCGACGCGATGGAGAGGGGCAGGATAAGCGGAAAGCAGATACTCTCCTCTTTCAGAAAGAACGTGTACAGAAATTTCATTCAGACCAATATACCCGCGGACGAGGACCTTGCGGCGTTCTCGGCGAGCCTTCTCGACGAAAATGCCGTAAACTTTTCAAGGCTCTTGGAGGAGTTCTCGCGGCTCACCCGCGAAAAGATACGTTACGACCTCATTTCCCGCCTGCCCGCAAAGGAGACGGAGGGGGCGTTAGCCCTCGAGCTCATGTCCTTCCAAAGGCAGATAAAGGGCAATATGAGGGGGTTAAATCTCAGGTCGCTGTTTGCAGAAATACCCGAACTACTTAAAGTTACGGCGCCCTGCATGCTGATGAGCCCCATAACGGTCTCGCAGTTTCTTCCGCCCGATCCCGAGCTCTTCGACCTCGTCATCTTCGACGAAGCTTCGCAGATGCCCACTTGCGAAGCCGTGCCCTCGCTTGCGCGCGCAAAGTCGGCGATAATAGTGGGCGATCCCAAACAGCTGCCGCCCACCGCCTTTTTCTCGACCGACGGCGCAGACGAGGAACACCCCGAGGCGGAGGATCTGGAGTCGGTGCTCGAGGACTGCCTTGCGCTCGGAATTCCCGAAATGCACTTAATATGGCACTATCGCTCCAAGCACGAGAGCCTTATAGCCTTTTCCAATATAATGTATTATTCGAGCAAGCTCTGCACCTTCCCCTCGCCCGACGCCCTCGACAGCAAGGTAAAATTGAAGTACTTTGAGAACGGCGTGTACGAGCGCGGCGGCTCAAAATGCAATAAACTTGAAGCCGAGGGGGTCGTAAAAGAGGTAATAAGGAGATTGCAGGACGAAAAGCTGAGGCGGTCGAGCATGGGGATCGTCACTTTCAGTACGCCGCAGCAGATATACCTTGAAAAACTGCTCTCGAAGGAGATAGCAAAGCGCGGGCTGGAGGACGCCGCATACGAGAGGGACGAGCCGCTCTTCGTCAAAAATCTCGAGAACGTGCAGGGCGACGAGAGGGACGTCATACTCTTTTCGGTGTGCTACGGACCCGACAGCATGGGCAAGATATCTTTGAATTTCGGTCCTTTGAACCAATTCGGCGGGTGGCGAAGGCTCAACGTCGCCGTGTCGAGGGCGAGGGAGGAGATGGTGGTGTTTTCGTCCATGAGATACTCCATGATAGACCTCTCAAAGACCACTTCGAGGGGAGTGGCGGGGCTCAAAGCCTTTCTGGAATTCGCCGAAAAGGGCAGGACGAGCATATCGGTAAATTCCAACGACGTCATAGTAAACAGACAGGGAATAGGCAAGTATATTGCCGAGGAACTGTCGGGATACGGCTATGACTGCCGCTTCGACGTGGGCGTCTCCGACTTCAAGATAGACGTCGCCGTCGTCGATCCCAAGAATAAACACAACTTCATACTCGCAATACTCTGCGACGGGACGACGAGGTTCTCCGTTAAGGACCGCTCGGTCATGCAGGTGCAGACCTTAAAGCGCAATAACTGGAACGTGTTGCGCATATATTCGATAAATTTCTTCAACAACCCGAAAAGGGAGATAAAGAAGATAAAGGACTTCCTCGACAAGCTGACGGCAGGCGGCAAGGCGCAGGCGAATACCTACAAAAAGCCCTATCGCGCGGCGAAGTGCGAGGTGGAGCCCGCCGAGCCCGCACAGCTTTTGAGCGGCGAAAGGGACGGGGATATCCTCAAAGTATTGAGGGCGACGGTGGCTTGCGAAGAGCCCATATCGCTGCAATTTTTGATAAAGAGGACGCTTGCGGCGTTCGGCGTTGTAAAGTACGGCATAAAGCTCGAGAGCAAGGTGCGCGCTATTATCGACAGCGCGTCATTCGAGTGCCGCGAGGTGATGGGCAACAGTTACTATATGAAGTCCGACAAGTTCGGCGCGTTTGACAGATACCGCGTCGAGGAGGGAACGGCGTTGAGGGCGGCGGAGAGCGACTATACGCCGTACGACGTCATATCCTTGGTGAGGGGCGCGCTTTTGAACAGGGTGAGCATGTATGAGGACGAGCTCGTTCCCGCCGTTTTGAAGGAGCTGAAAGTGCCCCGTGCGACGGAGAAGTTACAGTCATTCGTGCTCGCCTGCATTGACGAGGGCGTGAGGCGCGGGGTGTTTATAAGAAGCGTGTCGGATAAGATTTCGCTGGCGTGAAAAAATTTCACAAAAAAATCGGGGCGGTTGCGCTGCGCAAAAGCGTGGTTTTGCTTGCGCCGTTTAATGTTTTAGAAATAGTAACCGCATACCCGATGGGATATTTCGTCGTACCGCTGCGAAGCAGACTTCGCTTCGCTCCGCTCTGCCGTTTCCGCAAGCGGAACCTCGGCAGGGCAGCGGGCTTACGCCCTCGCGCAATATGACAGCATGGGACGAGCAAACTCCCGAAACGACCTTCTCTCCCCCGCGTCTTAAAACGCGGGTACTCTCCCCCTTTGAAAGTGGGAAAGTTATATTGAGGTTATCCCATTTGGAAGAGGGGGAAATTATAATATCGTAAAATGTTTGAAATTTGTTTGACATTTGAATGTTAATTTGTTAAAATAGCCTTTGCTGATTTGTAAAATCGGCTTTTATATATAATAATGTTTGCTTTAATGCTCCTTTTGCTGCAATAAGGGTATGCGGCGAAAGGGTGATAAATTCCGCAGGGCGGCAACGCCCGAGTAAATCAAGGAGGTAAATTATGCCCACAATCAACCAGCTTATAAGAAACGGCAGGGAGAAGCAGGTCTATAAGAGCAAGTCGCCCATTTTAGACAACTGCCCCCAAAAGCGCGGCGTGTGCCTTTCGGTCACGACAACCACTCCCAAAAAGCCCAACTCGGCTATCAGAAAGATAGCGAGGGTGCGCCTTACGAACAAGCAGGAAGGTACCGTCTACATCCCCGGCGAAGGTCACAACCTTCAGGAACACTCGTCTGTTTTAATTAGGGGCGGAAGAGTCAGGGATCTCCCCGGCGTTCGTTACCACATTATCCGCGGCGCACTCGATACGGCGGGCGTTTCCAAGCGCATGCAGGCGCGTTCGCGTTACGGCGCAAAAAAGCCTAAAAATTAACATATATATTTAAATTTTTTAAAAAAATTTCCTACTTGTTTTCGGAATCATCACCCTTTAAGCCGATAAAAGTAGGCAGTATTCGCCTTTTTTAAGGCGGAGAAGGTTTGCTACCCGAAAGGGCAAGCAATAGCTTATTTAAGGTTACACCCTTAAATCTGCCCCCTGAATCTTTAAGGGGCGCACCGCGAGATGCGGAAAATAAAAAGGAGGATAAACTAATGCCCAGAAGAGGCGGAGTTCCCAAGAGGGACGTATTACCCGATCCCGTGTACAATTCCAAGGTCGTGACGAAGCTCATCAACCAGATAATGTACGACGGAAAGCGCGGGACGGCGCAGGGCATCGTGTACGATGCTTTCAAGATTATGAGCGAAAAGCTTCAAAAAGAACCCATGGAGATCTTCGAGCAGGCGATGGCTAACATCATGCCCACGCTCGAGGTCAAGGCAAGGCGCGTCGGCGGCGCGAACTATCAGGTGCCCATAGAGATAAGACCCGAAAGGCGCCAGACGCTGGCTATCCGTTGGCTTGTCATAAGCACGAGGAAGAGAAGCGAGCGCGAGATGAGCGCAAAGCTTGCGGCGGAGCTTATGGACGCATACAACAACACGGGCGGCGCGGTCAAGAAAAAGGAAGACACGCACAGAATGGCGGAAGCAAACAAAGCATTTGCTCACTTCAGGTTCTGACGAGGTAAACTATGGCAAGAGAATACGATTTGGTGCATACGAGGAATATAGGCATTATGGCGCACATAGACGCGGGCAAGACCACGACTACCGAGCGCATACTGTACTATACCGGCATCACGCA
>CANRKX010000055.1 GCA_947631325.1 uncultured Clostridia bacterium
GTTGAAAAGAGCAAGACCGTGCTTCCCGCCCTCGGCACGGGCAGCGGCGGCGGCAATCAACTCGGCGGCGACACGGGCTTAAACGGCAACGGCGGCGGCTCGGGCGCGAGCGACTTCCTCGAAAAGAATTTATGGTGGATAATTCTTGTCATAGCCATAGTCGTTGCGTTGATAGCCACCTCTATAATCGTCTCCACCGTCCACACCCGCAGGCGCGAAAGGCGAGCCGACGAGCGCGAGAGGGAGCGCGACAGACAGTTTGAGACCTTCATGAAGATGTCCATGATGCACTCCTATGGCGGCTTCAACATGGCGCAGCCCACCGACGACAGCGCGGCAGCCCTCGACGGACAGCAACAGCCCGCCCAACTGCCTTTCAGTCAGGAAATGTTCAACGCGGCAGTCTCGGCGGCGGTCACCTCGGCGCTCGCGGCGATAAAGGACGAGAAGGGCGATTCCGACTCCGACGGCGGCGGCGACGTCGACGGCTTCTACGAAGAGTATCACGAAGACAAGTAAAATATATAAATTTTACTTATACCTAATATCACGTAAAAATATCCCGCAAAGGCAAGCCGACAGCCCCTTTGCGGGACTTTTTGCTTGACTTGAATTGACTGTTAAACTATAATATAGAAATGTAAGCCGCGGAATGTCTTGCGGCAAGCGGAGTATTTATGTTTGTCAACGACTTGAATTTAAAAACCGCTCCCCTCGAGGGGGAAGTGAGAATACCTTCGGGCTGTGCGGTCAGCGCGATAATCGACAGATCGGGCAAGAAGATGACGGGTGAAAAAATTATCCGTTCCATTGCCACCATGCACGACCGTTCCAACGGCTTGGGCGGCGGCTTTGCTGGCTATGGAATTTATCCCGATTATAAGGAATATTACGCCTTTCACCTCTTTTATAACGATTTTCAGTGCAAAAAGGAGACCGAAGATTTCCTCATTCAGCACTTCGAGGTGGTCTATTCTTCCGAAATGAAGACGAGGAAGATAAAAAAGATAACCAACGAACCCCTCATATATCGCTATTTTCTTTATCCCCTTTCCAAACGCCTTGCAAATTCGCTTTTGGACGAGGAGCAGTATGTCGTCAAGTGCGTCAACAAGATAAACGCCGAAATTAACGGCGCGTTCGTCTTTTCGAGCGGCAAGGATATGGGTATATTCAAGGGCGTCGGCTATCCCGAAGATATCGGCAAATTTTATCTCTTGGATGAGGAGTATGAGGGATATTCGTGGACGAGCCACGGCAGATATCCCACAAACACCCCCGGTTGGTGGGGCGGCGCGCACCCCTTCGGACTTTTGGATTATTCCATTGTCCACAACGGCGAAATTTCTTCCTATGACGCCAACCGCAGATATATCGAAATGTTCGGCTATAAGTGCTCTTTGCAGACCGACACCGAGGTCATCACATACATAATCGACTATCTTCTCCGCGTCAAAAAGCTCACCCTGCCCGAAGTTGCCAAGGTCATTTCGGCGTCATTCTGGTCGACGATCGACGAAAAGAGCGAAGAGGACCAGCGTCAGGAAATATTTTTGAGGAAGGCTTTCTCGTCATTGCTCGTGACGGGTCCTTTCTCCATAATTTTCGGCTTCACGGGCGGCATTATGGCGTTAAACGACAGGTTGAAGCTGCGTTCTATGGTCTGTGCCGAAAAGGGCGATATTGCATATGTTTCGAGCGAGGAGTGCGGCATAAGGGTCATTGAGCCCGACGTCGATAAAATCTTCGCGCCCGCGGGCGGTCAACCCGTTATATATACGTTGAAGGAAGGAGGGAATGTCTGATATGGATACTTTCATTCCCGCAGAATACGAGGTCGTCAGAAATCCCGACCTCTGCATTGCCTGCCGAGTATGCGAAAGGCAGTGCGCAAACGAAGTGCATAAATACGATAGCGACCTCAAAAAGATGATAGCCGACAGCACGAAGTGCGTCAACTGTCACCGCTGCGTCTGCCTTTGCCCCACTCACGCCTTGAAGATAGTCAAGAGCGACGACACGTACAGGTTAAACTCCAACTGGCACGTGCAGACCATGAACGAGGTATATCGCCAAGCCAACACGGGCGGCGTTCTCCTGTCGTCAATGGGCAACCCCAACGACTATCCCGTGTATTTCAACAAAATTCTCGTCAACGCCTCGCAGGTCACCAACCCGCCCATCGACCCCTTGAGGGAACCCATGGAGACGGTGGTCTACCTCGGCAAAAAGGACGTGGAGATGAAGAGGGATATAAACGGCAAATTGGTCGATACCTTGCCGCCCCAACTCAAACTCTCCGTGCCCATAATGTTTTCGGCGATGAGTTACGGCTCAATTTCCTACAACGCGCACGAGGCTCTTGCCCGCGCCGCCGAGGAGCTGGGAATTTATTACAACACGGGCGAGGGCGGACTTCATAAAGATTTTTATAAGTATAGCAAGAACACCATAGTTCAGGTGGCTTCGGGCAGATTCGGCGTGCATGCCGACTATCTCGCCGCCGCCGCCGCAATAGAAATAAAGATGGGGCAGGGCGCAAAGCCGGGAATCGGCGGTCACCTCCCGGGGATGAAGATTTCCGACGAAGTGTCAAAGACCCGCATGATTCCCAAGGGCATCGACGCCATCTCGCCCGCACCCCATCACGACATATATTCCATTGAAGATTTAAGGCAGCTCATCTTCACCTTGAAGGAAGCCACCGCCTATTCCAAGCCCGTCATCGTCAAAGTCGCAGCCGTTCACAACGTCGCGGCGATTGCTTCGGGTATAGCCCGTTCGGGCGCGGATATTATAGCAATAGACGGCTTCCGCGGCGGCACGGGCGCGGCTCCGACGAGAATACGCGACAACGTGGGTATTCCCATCGAACTCGCCCTCGCGCAGGTGGACGAAAGACTGAGACAAGAAGGTATTCGCGACAGCGTTTCAATTGTCGTCGCGGGCTCCATCCATTCGTCGGCGGACGTCGTCAAGGCTATCGCCCTCGGCGCAGACGCATGCTATATCGGCACTGCGGCGTTGCTCGCCCTCGGCTGTCACCTGTGCAGAAGCTGTCACACGGGCAAGTGCAATTGGGGCATTGCCACCCAGCGCGCCGACCTCGTCAAAAGGCTCAACCCCGACATAGGCTATAAGCGTCTCGTCAACCTCGTCACGGCTTGGGAGCACGAGATACAGGAGATGATGGGCGGCATGGGCATCAACTCAATCGAAGCGTTGAAGGGCAACAGGCTCATGCTTCGCGGCGTCGGGCTCAACGAGACGGAGTTACGGCTTCTCGGCATACACCACGCGGGCGAAAGTATGTGATTTTCCGCGCATATTGACGGGCGCATATCTTTCGGGCAATTATATTTATTTTATATTTATAAAATTTGATAAAAGGTTTGCGAATGAGAGCCGCAGACTTTAAAAAATATTCGAGGATGTAAAAATGTTAACGAGTATCTGTGGAATCAATTGGGGCGACGAAGGCAAGGGCAGAATGGTCGATTTATTGAGCGAGGACTTCGACGTGGTTTGCCGCTATCAGGGCGGCAATAACGCGGGTCACACGGTCATAAACGAAAAGGGCAAGTTTATTTTGAACCTCTTGCCCTCGGGCATTTTGCGCGACGGAGTCGTCAACGTCATGGGGTGCGGAATGGCGATAGATATAAAGCACCTCTGCGGCGAAATGGCAAAATTGAAGGAGGCGGGCATAAAAATCTCGCCCGAAAACCTCAAAATCAGCGACAAAGCTATAATCACCATGCCCTATCACGTGCTGCAAGACGTAATGGAGGAGGATAGGCTCACCAAGGCGACGGGCAAGCCCTATGGTTCCACCCGCCGCGGCATCGCGCCCGTGTACGCCGATAAATATATGAAAAAGGTGTTCCGCATGGGCGAACTGTTGCGCCCCGACCTTCTCTACAAGCGCATCCCCGACATAGTCGCGTGGAAGAATATGACAATTAAGTCATACGGCTTCGAGCCTGTGACGGTTGAGCAGATGATTGATTATTTCAAGACCTATGGCGAACCCTTGAAAGATTATGTTACCGACACGGGTCTTTATCTCAACAAAGCCAACGCCGAGGGCAAAAATATAATGTTCGAAGCCCAGCTCGGCGCTTTGCGCGACATAGATTTCGGCATAGTGCCCTACACTTCGTCGTCGTCGACGATAGCGGCATACGCCCCCATCGGCGCGGGCGTTCCCAACTTAAAGCTCGATAATTCCATAGGTATTATGAAAGCCTATTCAAGCTGCGTCGGCGCGGGTCCCTTCACTTGCGAGTATTTCGGCGAAAAGGCTGAAAAACTCCGCGAATTGGGCGGCGAATACGGTGCGGCGACGGGCAGACCGAGAAGGGTAGGGCCTTTCGACGTCGTCGCCTCCCGCTACGGAATACGCTGTCAGGGCGCGGACGCAATCGCCCTCACCAAGCTCGACGTCCTCGACGATTACGAGCAAATCGAAATTTGCACACATTACGAACTCGACGGCAAGATAATCGACGACTTCCCCTTCACCGACGTTCTGGACGGCTGCAAGCCCGTCTATGAGAGCGTCAAGGGCTGGCACTGCGATATATCGGGTTGCCGCACAAAAGAGCAGCTTCCCAAGGAAGCCCTCAACTATATCGCCCTCCTCGAAAAACTCTGCGGGTGCAGAATACGCTATGTATCCGTCGGCGCGGAGAGGGACGCATATATAAAGATGTATTGATTTTTCCGCAGTTTTTGCGGCGCGAAAGGAAAAATATGAAGAGGATATATGTAAACGAAGACAGGTGCTTGGGGTGCAGACTTTGCGAATGGGAGTGCGCCTTTGCCAACTCGGGCTTGGATGAAATGTTCAAGTTAAAGGGCAAATTCGGCACGGAATATTCGCCGCGCATAAGGGTAGAGGGCGAGGATAAAACTGAGGTCCACTTCGCCGTCAACTGCCGCCACTGCACGGGCGCGATATGCGTCAAAAGCTGTATAGCTGGCGCGCTCTCCAAGACGGATGACGGCATGGTCAAAATCGATAGGGATAAGTGCGTCGGGTGCTTTACCTGCGTTCTCGTCTGTCCCTTCGGCGCAATTATGCCCGCCCCCGACGGCAAGGCGGCGCAAAAGTGTATGCTGTGTACGGACAATCAGGCGGGCGAACCCAACTGCGTCGCCCACTGTCCCAACGGCGCAATCGTTTACGAGGAGCGGTGAGTATGGAATATGTAATTATCGGCAACGGCACGGCAGCCGTCGCCTGCATAGAGGGAATACGCGAAGTGGACCCCGACGGCGAAATCGCCCTCATCTCCTCCGAAAAATATCCCGCATACGGCAGACCCCTCATTTCCTATTATCTCCTCGGAAAGGTGGATAAGGGTCATTTGAACTATCGCCCCGCAGACTTCTATAAAAAGAACAAGGTCAAGACAATGCTCAAAAGGACGGTCGAAAAAATCGACCCCGTCTCAAAGCAAGTCGTTTTGGACGGCGGCGAAGCCGTCAAATACAACAAATTGCTCGTCGCCACGGGTTCGCGCCCCTTCGTTCCGCCCATGCAGGGGCTTGAAAGCGTCAAAAACAAGTTCTCTTTCATGACCCTTGACGACGCCTTCGCCCTCGAAAAACAGCTTTCAAAGGATAAGGACGTCCTCGTAATCGGCGCGGGTCTTATCGGCTTGAAGTGCGTCGAGGGCATAGCCGACAGGGTGCGCCATATCACCGTCGTCGACCTCGCGGACAGGATTATGCCCTCCGTTCTCGACATTGAAAGCGGCAAAATGGTGCAGACCGTCCTCGAAGAAAAGGGGGTGGAGTTTATCTTAAACGACTGCGCCGCCGAGTTCAATCAAAACCAAGTCACCTTAAAGAGCGGCAAAAAGCTCACGTTCGACATTCTCGTCTTAGCGGTGGGCGTAAGACCCAACACGGAACTTATAAAGGATGCGGGCGGCGAGGTCAACCGCGGCGTCGTCATCAACGCCAAGTGCGAGACGACTCTTGCCGATATCTATTCGGCGGGCGACTGCGCCGAGGGCTATGACAAGACCATTGACGGCAAGCGCGTATTGGCTCTCCTTCCCAACGCCTACTTTCAGGGCAGATGCGCGGGGCTCAATATGGCGGGGGGAGTAAGCTCCTTCGTCGACGGTATCCCCATGAACGCAATCGGCTTTTTCGGCTGTCACGTGCTGACGGCGGGCGTGTATGAGGGCGAATGTATAAGCCGCGTCACCCCAAGTTCCCTCAAAAAACTTTACATAAAGGACGGCAAGCTCTCGGGATTTATATTGATTAACGATATAGAGCGCGCGGGCATATACACGGCGATGATTCGCGAGGGCACGCCCCTCTCGTCGGTAGATAGCAAACTGTTGATAGAAAAACCCCAACTCCTCGCCTTTTCCCGCGAGGTGCGCGATTCGAAGCTCACGCGCAAGGTGTGATATATGGAAATAAACGTTGACGAAAGCATGCACTTTCAGGTGCTGAACAGAAGAATAAGGGAGACTTCCGAAAGGGAGATTACGGTAAACGGCATAATCGGTCAAAGGTACGTCGCGGCGGGTCTTAGCGGAAAAAAGATAACCTTGAACGGCACCCCCGGCAACGCTCTCGGAGCCTATCTCAACGGCTGCGAGGTGGTGGTGAACGGCAACGCGCAGGACGCCACGGGCGACACGATGAACGGCGGCAAGATTATAATTTACGGCAACGCGGGCGACGCCACGGGCTATGCCATGCGCGGCGGCAAGATATATGTCGAGGGCAACACGGGCTACCGTTGCGGAATACATATGAAGGCGTATGAGGACTTGAAGCCCGTCATCGTGATAGGCGTCACGGCGGAATAAAAGGCGGAAAGACAAAAACAGAAAGGCAGGATGGCGTATGATGAAAACAGGGCAGAAAGAAACCACGGCAGACGATGGGATCCGTCTGAATAAATATTTAAGCGATGCAGGAATTTGCTCCCGGCGGGCGGCCGACCGTATGGTGGAGGCGGGGGAAG
>CANRKX010000056.1 GCA_947631325.1 uncultured Clostridia bacterium
ACAAAAAAACAGCGGGTGTCCGCTGTTTTAAGAATTTTGTGTTCGTCCCTTAAAAAGTGGGAAGGTTATAATGAGGTTTAAATAATTAGAAGTAGTAGCCGCATACCCGATGGGATATTTCGACAGGAGCGCGGCGTGAACGCCGCGCTCCGCTCAATATGACAGGTTGGGAATGGGCGAGGGAAATAAAATAATAAGGTAAAATTATTAGAAATACACCCCGAGACCACGGGGGGATTCTTCCACTCAATCGAACCTGCTTCGCAGGATTCTCATTCGGTCAGAATGACAACTTAGGACGAGCGCGGGTATTATTGCTCATAGGACGCCGCGGTTCGGAGAAACGAGCGAGACAAGGGCGAGCGGGGACTTTTCAAAACAGCGCAGTGCGCTGTTTTGCCCCCGCGAGGTGAGTGAGCGCATATGTCCAGCGCGAACGGTGACCGAACACGGCGTTGCCCTTACGCCGTGTGAGAAACGAGCGACGACCGCAGGGAGTGTACAATGAAGTACACGACCAAGGCGGAGCGAAGTTCAACACAGTATCGCGACGTTTATACGAAGCGCGTTATTGGGAGAGGGCTTTGAGGATTAATCCGAAGACAAAGGTGGCGAGGGCGCCGAGAAAGGCGAGAAAAATCCTGAACGCCACGTCGCGCTGGCGCTGCTTTGAAGTGCGCTTCCACGCGAAGCCGCTCTCCTTTAAGTTTATTACGTACATCTTTTCGCCCTTGCGCTCGGAATTAATCAAATCAAAATAGCCGTCGCACATAAGATTATTCAAAATCTCTTCAATCTTCTCGGGGTCGTATCTGCGCTTGGCGGGCAATACCGCAATTATGTCCATGGGCGACACAAGGCAACCCTCGGTGCCGTCGCAAAGGCAATATACCGCGTTCATTATCTCGCTCTCGCTCTTACTCAACATAGACATAGATTTATCACCGTAAATATTGCGCCCGCGAGGGCGCTACCCAAAAAACTACACAGAAAAATCATAAATATATTTGGCGATTTTTGCGTGGGAGTTGCCGCCTGTGCGGGCGGTGGGGGAGTTGGCGGTGTTGGAGGAAGGCTTTCGGGGCGGGACTTTAAGGGGGTCAGACAGTATATGCCGCCGCACGAATACTTGATATCTATATAGCCCTCGGCGGCAAGGCTTTTTAAGACGCGCGCGATATCGCCGTCGCTCGCCCGCCCGCCGTCGGGAAGATTTACGGAGAGTTCGTCGCCGTATATAACGATATTGCGCCCGGGAGACCCGAGCGCATTAATTTTGTCAAGCACCGCTCCCGCAAGTTCGTCCATTTACAATTAATAATGGACAAGGAGGGCGCAAATTATTCATTTTTCGGTGGGGGATATGGGGCGCCGATAAGACGGCGGGGAGATTGGGCGCGAGGTGACTGCCGAGAGACGGCGGGATTAGTTGCGGGTTGCCGAATAGACGAGACCGCCGACGAAGAGGGCGGCGGAAGCCGCGAGAAGGACATAGGCGAATACCGTCAGAATAAGGGTAGCCTTTGAGGGCGATTTTTTGCGCCGTGCTGTGAGAAAGGCGAGAGAGGTCAGTTCCAAAATCACCGAGGCAATCAGAAAATATACGCCCCAAGAGGTGAAGGAAAGCCCGAAAGATAGGGCAGCCAAGACGAGGGCGGAAATGCCGAAATATAAATATATATTGCTATTTTCGTCCTTCATTGTTATTGAACGCTCTCCTTTTTGTGACTGTCGGGGTCGACGAGAATTGTCTTTTGGTCGGTGTAGACGACAAAGCCCGCCTTTGCCTTGGGCGGTTTTTTCACATATTTTTTCAACGTATAGTCGACGGGCACCTTGTTGCCGTCGCGGGCTTCCGAATAGTAGGCGCAAATCTGAGCCGCCGCGACGATGACTTCCTGCGGCGCTTCCCTTCCGTTACATATTATAGCGACGTGAGAGGAGTGATATCTTTGGGTGTGGAGCCATATATCCTCGGAAGAAAGGCTTTTGAACAGCCTGTCGTTCGAGAGGTTGTTGCGCCCCGCAAGCACAGAAAATCCATATATATCGAACTTTCTGAAGGGGGGAGGGGGGCATTTTTTCTTTTTGGGAAGGTCGTCGCCCAAGCCCAATTCTTCCCTTAATTCAACCAAATCTTCAAGATTTTCTGCGTTGTTTACGTCCGTTTGGCAGTTTTTGAGATAGTACAACTGGGACATGGCGTCGTCGTACTGCACCTCGACAGCCTCCTTGGTGCGCTTGAGCTTGGAATAGCGGGCAAAGTACTTCTGGGCGTTCTGCGCGGGGGTGAGGCGGGGGTCGAGGGCAATCTTTATCGTGCCGCCCTTTTCGTCATAGTAATTTACCGTCTCGAAACAGGTCGAACCTGACTTTATGGCATAGAGATTGGCGGTTAAAAGCTCGCCCTTTAACCTCACCTCTTCGGCTTCGAGACAGTCGAAGAGCTTTTTGTTGATTATGGCGAGCCGCTTTTCGACAGCCTTTAAGCGGGCGGAGACGCGCGAGGAAAGTTTGCCTGCTTCGAGGGAAAATCTGCGCCTTACGTAGAGGGCGTCATAGTAACATTTCTGCGCCTCGAGGACGGTGGGGAAAGACTCTGTTACAAGGTTGCAATCGCTGTCGCAATCGCCGGGAGCGGCACCCCCGTTTTGAGTGTTTTGGGAAGGGGGTTGCGGGGAGACGGCGGGGGGTTGGGAGCGGGGAGCGGGGGCGTTATACACAGCCTTGAAATCGTCGGGTTCGCCGCCCTTAAAAATGACCGCGGGAGAGCATTGCCCCCCGCATATATAGCGATTAACGTCCTCGGCGGAGGGATTTTCGCCCAAACTTTCGACCATGTCGAGGGCGGTGGAATAGGCGACGCCCTTGACTTTTTCGGATATCTGTTTTGCCCTGTCGGGCGAGGGGGATGAGAGGATGAGGCGGAGACTTTCGATATCGCTCGGCAGCGCCTTTTCCTGCGGGGCGGGGGGCGAATATTTTGCCCCCGCGAAGAGGACGCGGCGGGTGTTTTCGCCTATCGAAGTCGTCTTTAACGCGCCTAAAATTACGCCGTCTTTTACGGCGATAAGGTTGGAATATTTGCCCATGATTTCGGCATAGAGCTTTACTTCGAACTCTTCGAACTCCGACGTACTGAGGAAGGTAAATACCACTATCCGCTCGAAGGGGGGCTGGGAAATATCCTTAATTTCTGCGTTTTGAAGATACTTTCTTAAAAGCATGCAAAATGAAGGGGGATTTTGGGAAGGGGGGTCGACGCGGTCGGTTAAGCTCACCCTGCAGGCGCGGGCGGAAAGGCAGATATCGAGTTTAACGTTGCCGCTACGGGTGTATATTAAGAGTGTGAGGGTGTCGCGGTCGGGCTGGGTGACGCGGGAAATTTTTCCGCCCGTAAGGAGAGCGGAGAGCTCTTTAACTACATATCCGATTGTAAATGCGTCCTGAGGCATGGCGTTCTCCACCGAAATTTATTTTAGGTCATTATAACTCAAAATTTTTCAAAAGTAAATCGTTTACCATACGGTAAAACGCTTTTCAAAATGAGAGAATTGTGTTACAATGTACTTTGCACGAAATTATTCAAGGAGTTAATTATGGATTACACAAAGGCTGTCGGCGAGAAGAGCACAATAAAGCTTACGATATCTTTTACCGAGGAAGAATGGAACGACGCCATTTCGAAGGCGTACTTAAAGACGAGGGGCAAGTATTCGGTGCCCGGGTTCAGAAAGGGCAAGGCGCCCAAGCCCGTGCTGGAAAATTACTACGGCAAGGGCGTGTTCTTCGAGGAAGCCTTCAACTATCTTTACAGCGAGCACTATTTTACCATTCTCGACAAGGAGAAGGACAACTTCACGGCAGTGGGAGAGCCCGAGCTTTCGGTTGAGGAGATGGAAGAGGGCAAGGGCGTCAAGCTTGCCGCAATCGTTCCCGTCAAGCCCGAGGTGGAGATAGAGACTTACAAGGGTTTAAAAATCCGCAAGTTTGTATATAACGTTACGGACGAGGACGTTAATAAGGAAGCCGAGAAGATTGCTGTCTCCGAGTGCAAGACCGTGGAAGTCAGCGACAGGGCTTGCAAGACGGGCGACGTCGTCAATATAGACTTCGAGGGAAGCGTGGACGGCGAGAAGTTTGCGGGCGGCACGGCGGAAGAATACGACCTGGAGCTCGGAAGCGGCAGCTTTATCCCCGGATTCGAGGAGGGCTGCGTCGGCATGAAGGTGGGCGAGACCAAGGATTTGAACGTCAAGTTCCCCGACGACTACCAGGCGGACAATCTGCGCGGCAAGGACGCGGTGTTCAAGGTCAAGATAAATAAGATAACCGAAAAGCAATACCCCGAACTCACCGACGAGTTCGTCAAGGCGCATGCGGGCGCGGAGAGCGTGGAAGCTTACAAGGCGAAGATTAAAACGAGACTTGAAAAGAGCGCCGAAAGCCGCGGCAGGGACGAGACGGAGGGGAGCATACTTGCGGCAATCGCCGAGCACACCAAGTGCGAAATCCCCGATGCGATGATCTCAAACGAGACGGACAGGATAGTTCAGGAGTTCTCATACAGGCTCATGTATCAGGGAATCAAGCTTGACGACTACCTCAAATACACGGGGCAGTCGATGGAGGAGTTCCGCTCGCAATACGCGACCGAAGCTCATAGAAGGGCTCTCTGCCAGCTCATCGTGGACAAGATTGTGAGGGTTGAGGGCTTCAAAGCCGAAGAGAGCGAGATTGACCAAAAGATCGAAGAACAGGCGAAATCGGTGGAAAAGACGGTTGAAGAATACAAGAAGTCGATGGACCCGAGACAGCTCGAATACATTTCCAACGATATCGTCATAACCAAGCTCTTCGACTTCTTACAGTCCAATAACGAGATGTACGTTGAGGACGAAAAGAAGGACGAAAAGAAGGACGAAAAGCCCGCTAAAAAGGCGGCGAAGAAGAAGGTTGAAGGCGAAGATAAAGCCCAATAAGGCTTAAAATATAGAGGTGATAATATGCAGGATATAAAAGGCGCGCTCGTGCCCTATATTGTGGAACAGACGTCGAGGGGCGAGCGTTCATACGATATTTACAGCAGGCTGTTGGAGGACAGGATTATATTTTTGAGCGGCGAGATAGACGACGCGGTGGCGAATACCGTCGTGGCGCAGCTCATATACCTTGAAGCCAAGGACCCCGCAAAGGACATTTCGCTGTATATAAACAGCCCGGGCGGTTCGGTTTCGGCGGGGCTTGCAATATACGACACCATGAACTATATAAAGTGCGACGTCTCGACAATATGCATTGGCATGGCGGCGAGCATGGGGGCGTTCTTGCTGTCGAGTGGGCAGAAGGGCAAGAGATTTGCGCTGCCCAACAGCGAGATAATGATTCATCAGCCCTTGGGCGGAGCGCAGGGACAGGCGAGCGACATAAAAATCGCAGCCGAACACATATTAAAGACGAGGCGCAAGTTGAACGACATACTCGCGCAGAACTCGGGCAAGCCCGTTGAGGTCATCGAGCGCGATACCGACAGGGATAACTACCTTTCGGCGCAGGAAGCCCTTGAATACGGACTTATAGACAAGGTGTTCTACAAGAGATAATCGAGTGATATTGACTGCGGGATATGCCTGATTGGGGATATGCCGAAAACTTTGAATTATTGACTTGGAGTAGAGATGAAAGACCAAAAATTTTGTTCGTTCTGCGGAAAGAGCGAGGACCTTGTAAAGAGGCTCATCGCGGGAAGGAACGGCGTGCTAATATGCGACGAGTGCATTGAGATTTGCAACGACATGGTGAAGGACCTCGTTGAAGATAAGTTGGAGCCCGTTCCCTTAAAGACGCCCGCAGAGATAAATGAAGAGCTTGACAAGTACATCGTGGGACAGCCCGAGGCGAAAAAGGTGCTGTCGGTGGCGGTGTACAACCACTACAAGCGCATTAACAGCATGCAGAAAAACCCCTCGGGCGACGAGGACGTGGAGATAGAGAAGAGCAATATTCTTCTTTTAGGTCCCACGGGTTGCGGAAAGACTTTGCTCGCGAGGACGCTGGCAAAGATTTTAAACGTGCCCTTCGCGTCGGCTGACGCTACTACCTTGACAGAGGCGGGATACGTCGGCGAGGACGTCGAGAATATTCTTTTAAAACTCATACAGAACGCCGATTACGATATAGAAAGGGCGCAGAGGGGAATAATATATATCGACGAAATAGACAAAATCGCAAGGAAGGGCGAGAACGTTTCGATAACCCGCGACGTGTCGGGCGAGGGCGTTCAACAGGCTCTTTTGAAGATTATAGAGAGCACGGTTGCCAACGTGCCCCCGCAGGGCGGAAGAAAGCACCCCCAGCAGGAGTGCCTGAGGATTGATACTACAAATATCCTGTTTATATGCGGCGGGGCGTTCGTGGGGCTTGACAAGATCGTGCAAAAGCGGCGCGATAATACCTCTTTGGGATTCGGGGGGAGCGTAAAGAATTCGGACAGCGACGTCTACGAGATGCTCTCCGACGTCAAGCCGCAGGATCTGACGCAGTTCGGACTTATACCCGAGTTTGTGGGGCGCGTGCCCATCGTGGTGAGCCTGCACCCCTTGAACGAGGACGCGCTGGTGAGCATTCTGACCGAGCCGAAGAACGCGATAATCAAACAATACCAAAAACTGATAGCGATGGACGGCGTGAAGCTTACGGTGGAGGATTCCGCCGTGCGCGAGATAGCTAACACCGCCATACGTTTGAAGACGGGTGCGAGGGGGTTGAGGACGATAATCGAGGGGTTTATGACCTCGGTGATGTACCGCCTGCCCTCGGAGAAGGACGTTGAGGAGGTCATTGTAACCAAGGAGTGCGTGACCGACAAGGCGGAGCCGAAGATTATTTATAAAAAGAGTGCGTGAGGGGGGGGTACGCATAGCCCTGCGACCTTCTCTCCCCCGAACCTTGACGGTTCGGGTACTCTCCCCCGCTTGCGGGG
>CANRKX010000057.1 GCA_947631325.1 uncultured Clostridia bacterium
ATGCAAAGGCGAAAATCAATAACTATATCAATATTTTCGTTGCTTTTAGCCGCGTGCTTAGCGCTCGGTCTTTTTTTTATTACGCCAAAAAATGCGGAAGCTATGGCTGATTCAAATACTGTTAATGTCGGTATAGGAAACGAATTGACAGAACTTTCAACTGACGCAGGTCAAATTAACGCAGACGTATTAAAAAACTTTTATGAAAAATTGGCAGGTAGTAATGCCACACTAAACGAAGTAAAAACTAAGGCAAATACGCCCGCGGATGCCCAAAGAAAGTATGCAGGTTTTAATGCAAATGATATAAGGGAGTTAAATAAAACGGGCAGTACGCCTCACGATGTTATTGTTAAGTTCGGCGGTTTCAATTGGACTGTCGTTTATTTATCTTTGGACAGAAACGGCGACCCTGTCGCTACTCTATGGCTTATGGATAGTACTGGGCTTGTTAACGGCGCAAATTATGGAGTTAAAGCGAGTCAATTTAATAATTATACCGCAGCGGAGTCTGACATAAATCAACCATATCCCGCATCGAGATACTCTACAAGTTTGCTTCGTTCCAATCTCAATCTTGGCACGCCTATTGGTGAAAATCTTTCTTCTGGTTCACCGACAAGTCAATCAGCAGACAGCCCTCTTGCACGGTTTACCATGACAAATAGTCAGTTAAAGGCATTGAATAAGCCCGAAAACAGTCTTATGAACTATATAGATATGCCCTATCTTGTGCCCTATCAAGAGAAAGAATCATGGCTTTGGCAATATGGCATTAGTTCATATAATTTCCCCGGAGATTCATACGGCATGCCTGCTACAACTAATTCATATTTTAGTGATTCTATACGCGGATATAAAAAACCATCAGCCAACTCCACCTTTGATTTTAATTCATATGTTTTAAATAATTACATTGTAGACAAGACATCAAACGGCACTAATGTTAATAACAATAATATAAATCAAGATATTAAAAATAGTGCTACAATGGCGGCAGATTTGGTGTCAATGAATCTCTATGACGGCTTTCATTGGAAGCAAACTTCTGAGTGGTCTGACACCGAACTTCAAACAATGCGCACTTGGACTGACGCGGAGAGTTGGGCTTTTGATACACTATGGTCAGCTTCCTTTGCGGAGATAGACGGGCTTAACAGAAGTGGAGTGGCAAACAATACTGTTTGGAAGACTTCGCAAGCTCAGCGCAGCTACGACGATTCTTATTGGTTGCGCTCTGCCAGCAACTCAAACGCAGGCTGGGCAATGTATATGTTTAGCAATGGCGATGATTATCAAGCGGAGACAGCATCGCCACGAGTAATGATTAAAACTGATACTTCACATGGTATTCGTCCTGCTTTGCACTTGAATTTAAAACAGGCAGAAGATAACGCAGTCGAAATTTTAGACAAGCCCGAAAACATTACAATTGACTATGACGGGTCGTTGCAGTCGCTTGATAAGGCGGCGAAGGCGACGGGTGCAAGTTGGTATAACGAAACTTTATATGCGTCGGGTTCGGGCATTACTATCACCTATACACCCGATATAGCAAATTCTACAAGTAAGAGCTTTACAAACGCGGGCGAATATAAAATCAAATTGGAACTCGACAAAGACCATGCGTGGAAAGACGCGACAAGCTCAACCGACAAGGAGAGAGAGATAACCCTAAAAATCAACCCTGCGAAAATCACGGTTGACTTTACCCAAGGGAGCTCGTTCGACTTTGCACAGACCAACGACTATCTGTACCGAAGCGACGGGGGCAAGCATGCCCTGAAATTCCCCGCGGACGTCGAAACGTGGGATAACGTCATACAACTTGCCAACAAGACGGCTGACGACAGCGTGGAAATAAAATACTGCACCGACGAGCATGACGAGACGACGATAACCGACCACGCGGCGTATGAGCAGAAGATTAAAGATGAGCTGCTGCCCAAGGTCAAGGCGCAGTCCGAGGACGATTGGCTCAGCTATTCGGCGGACAACGATAAGCTGAACGTCAACAAACCGGGCGGATACTGCGTATTTTACAGGATAAAATCGGCGAACTATGTGACGGAGTACGGCTATTTTTCGGTGCATATCGCGACCGAAGAGCTGACCGTTCACGTCAATTCTTATGAGCTTCACGCGCCTTATATCTATGGCGCCGCCGATATCCCCAATAAGCTCTCTGCATTGAAACAGCTGGCGGAGGCGGTGATAACGAAGGCGATAGACAACAGCGATGGCGACGGCGAGGACAGGCTGCCCACTCTCAAAAAGGAAAAATTCAACTTCTATCTTATAGACCAATCGGGCAAGACGCACTACATGTCCGACGACCCCGAATACAAGACGGAAAGTCGGCTTGACGTGGGCGAATACTCTTTGGGCGTGAGATATGTGGACGGCGACAACAGTTCGTTCATCAAGTGCAAGTGGGAGAACGGCAAAGCTCCCAAGCTGACAATCAATCGCAAGTTCGTCAATCTCGACTGGGCGGGCAATGCCAAATGGTCGGACGATCAGTCGAAAGTTTCAAAGGACGCGCAGGGCAATATACTTCAAAACGATTTCAATTGGGTATATGACGGCAGCGAGCACGCGCCGACGGCGAGCTTTTCGGATTTGGACGGCAAGAAGATAAACGTGCGTGTTACGGGCGGACAGACCAACGCCAACACGGGCGACTATACTGCGACGGCGGAGCTTTACGACCTCGACGGCGAGTCGGAGATAAAGAACTATACCTTCGACCCCGACGGCTCGGCAGGCGGGCAGACGAAAAACGATACTCAGACGTTCAGAATACACAAGTCGATAAACTGGTGGGATCAGAGGTATGAAGCGAGCTCGCAATCTCTCAATCAACCCTTAAAAGTCGACAAGATGCCCAAACCGCACTATGGCGACAGCAACACCGTCAAGATACAATACTATAAATATAACGGAGACACAAAGACCCCCGATTTATCGCAGGAGATTGACCAAGCGAACGTCACGAAAGAGGGCGGGCTGTACTATGTCAAGGTCACTTTCGACGGCACGGGCGAGAAAAATTTCGACGGGCTTAACTCGGAGGACGACACCGATTTTGCCGATAACTACATAATAAAGGTCAGCGAGTGCGCGCACAACGACTGCACGCCTTGGACGGTATACGAATCGGATAACAGCAAGCACACACGCACCTGCAACGTCTGCGGCGAGGTGTTCATTGAGGATCACTCGGCAAAGAAGAAGGCGGGGGGGACGGACATAGACTACAAGTCGGACGGCACGAACCACTGGGCAGAGTGCGAGAGCTGCGGCACCGAGCTTGACAAGACGGCGCACGGCTCGGAGACGGTGAACGGCGAGGAAGCGACCTGCGAGCACTCGGGCTGGACCAACGGAAGAAAGTGCCCCGTCTGCGGACGTATGCTTGAGGAAAGGCAGGTCATAGAGCAATTGCCGCACAACTTCGGAACGCCCGATGTTACGAGGGAGCCGACTTGCCTTGTCGAAGGACAGCAGAGAAAGACCTGTTTGGACTGCAACACGACGGTCACCGAAGCCATAGAGAAAAAGCCGCACGACATGGAATATCACGCGGCGACGGCGGCGACCGAGACCGAAAACGGCAACAGTCAGTATTGGCAGTGCAAAACTTGCAATAAGTATTACAGCGATTCGCTCGGCAACGAGGAGACCACTCTTTCGGCTACAATAATTCCCGCACTCGGCATGGAACCGCCTACAAGCGGCGGCTCGGGAAGCGGCGGAACGGGAGACGGCGGTTCGGGCAGCGGCAGCGGCTCGGGCGATAGCGGCGGTCAGACGGGCGGCGACGAAGGTTCTGTAAATCCCCCGTTAGGCGGAGATACGGGCTTGAACGGAAACGGCGCGGACAACGAAATCGGCGAATTTTTCAAGGAAAATTGGTGGTGGATGCTGATTATTCTCGCCGTCGTAGTCCTTCTCATAATTCTGCTTGCGGTCATTTCGGCAATCAAGTCGAAGCGGCGCGAACGGCTCGCTCTTGAGCGCGACAGAGAACGCGACAGGCAGTTGGATACCCTAATAAAAATGCAAATGATGCACTCATATGGCGGATTTAACATGGCTGCGCCCCCTGCGGACGGCGACGCGCCCGCCCTTGACGGGCAGTCTCAACCCGCGCAGTTGCCTTTCAATCAAGATATGTTCAACGCTGCGATTTCGGCGGCGGTTTCCTCGGCGATGACCGCGGCAATGCAGGCGATGAAGAACGGCGAATTCCCGATGGGTCAGTCCGACTCGACCCCCGAAAACCCCGACGTGGACGGGTTCTATGACGACGTGGAGGACCCCGACAACCCGACGGGAAGCGGACAATAATTTAATGTAATTGGTGTAGCCGCCGCGCGGAAAAATTCCGCGCGGCGGCGTACTAATATATCCCAACGTTTTCAATCGCTTGACTTTATGTGCGGAAGGGCGTATTCTTAAACGGTATAAAAAAATAATCCCAAAACACAACAAAGGAGTGCATATGATGGATTCGGCAGAACTTCTCGCCGCGGCGGAAGCGGCAATCGTGCCCACGCGCAACCTCAATCTTCTGTACATAATTCTCGACTGCATATTTCTCGCCTTTTTCATAGGTCTTCTCATCTGGAAAAAGCGGTATTCAACGCTCATTTTCGCTCTCTTCGGCGGCGTTTTATACACAATTGTCGATTTCGGCGGCTTTTACCTATTAAGTCACACCCGCACCGTCTATATAAACGGCGTTTTGCAGGGTCCCGGCATGACCTTTGCCGTGCTGTTGTGGATGTCTATGAGTTACGGCTTCACGAACTTCGCCTTTATATGGATTTTAATCGGTCGCGACGGGTATGCGAAGTATTGGATATTTATGATTTTGATGTGGTGGATGATTTGCCCTTCCATAAGCGAAATGGGGGGCGAGGCGACAATAACCACCTCGCGCACGACGGGCGCGTACCACGGTTGGATGGGCGTTTGCCTTGTCGTCAGCTATTTGATTTTGATAGTTCTCCTCATGCGCAAGTCGCCCAAGGACGCCTTCGTCAACGTGTTGCGGCTGTGCGCCATTGGCATTGCCGTGCAGTTCGGCTGGGAATTTTCCCTCCTCGTCAACGGCATAAGACCCATGAACGCGGCGAGCATAAGGACGCTTATCGTCAATTCCTGTCTCGAAACCAATTTGGGAATGCCTTTGATTTATGCTATATTTTACTTCTGGCACAAAAAATTCAACGAGGACCTGTCGCCCGCCGCGAAAAAGGTTGAAACCCCCGCCGCGGAGAACGCAGAGCAAGTAGCGGGAAAGGCGGCGGACGCCGTGGATATTGCGGGGAATAATGCGGTCGACGCCGTGAAAACCGTTGAGGACGTAGAAGATGTTCTCCCTGTCGAAAGATAAAACAAAGTAATTAAAATCAACGCCGCCGCGGAAATCCGCAGCGGCGTTGTGCTATAATGAAAATCCAAATTAAAAATATAAGCGGCTGTGGGAATATCCCATAGTCGCTTGCGCTGACCTATATTCAAAACCTTGTCCGTTACATTTTTAACCCGCCGTCGTTACGATATACTAATAACTAAAATCTATTGTTATCGCAACCCCAAAATTTCATCTGCCGAGACGTCTAAAATCTCGCATAAATTGGCAAAAGTGTCAAGTGACGGAAACTTATCGAGACGCATATATTTGCTTACTGTCGATTGGCTGATGCCAAGCCTGTGCGCTATTTCAGTTTGAGAAAGATTGCTTTCCGTAATGGCTTCACGCAGTCTTTTTTGAATATCTTGCAATGCTATCATATTAAAAAAATAGCACATTGTGTCTTATTTGTTTGACATTAGGCACATTGTGCCTTATAATATAACAAAAGAAATCCGTTTTTGCGGATTTTGTCTATCAAAAATGGAAGGAGCAAAATTCAAATGAAAACAAATATAATTATTTTAAGTTTGATATTGGCATTTATTTTTATATCTATGGCGTGCGTATTTACCGCTTGCACGCCAAACAACCAAGGCTCGATTATTGAGAGTACCCAAAGTAGTAGTGAGGATAGCACCTCCGACAACAACGATAGCGACGGAGGCAACAATGATAGCGAACAAGAATTTAGTTCTGTTTTGGACAAGGTATTAAATGATGAAATATACTTAAATTTAAGAAACCAATTCAGTAAAAATAATTTTATTATTAAGTCGAATGATATGCTGCCTATCCCATATAAATTTTTAAGAGACCACGGGCATAATGTAGACGCATATTTGGATGGCACTTTGGACGCCTTCGCAAGCAGTTACATATACGACAGCGATAAAAATTACATATATGTTTCGGTTAAAGCAGAAAATGTTTCTTATAGCAAATATGGCAACTACTATACCAACTATGTGCTGAAATATCCTTTAACCGACCAGGAGTATGAGGAATATATATATCTTCGTAAAGGATATTATTTGCAGGCATATTTATTTATTCAAGAGTTGGATAATCAAAAAACTCCGGAAATTGTAAATAAATTAAACATTGCTGTTGATTCTTATAA
>CANRKX010000058.1 GCA_947631325.1 uncultured Clostridia bacterium
TAAAATTAATCTTTAAAATTGCCTTATTTGTACTTGCTTTTCTTCTTCTCTTCTATGCAGTTGTCAGCCTTCGCAATCCGTAAAAAAACGGGCTGTCTCAATCGACAGCTTTTATATCATATCAAATCATATTTAATAAGTCAAGCAAGTTTTCAAACTTTTTTCTAAAATTTGAAATCTTTTTTTCGCTTTTTTCGGGCGGCGCGCTCTTGCTCCTTTTCCTATACTATATATAGTATATGCGCGGCAAAACGGTTGCGCCAATTGCTTTATCGCGGCAAAAGCCCCCGCCCGTAAAGCCTTATTTTATCTTTTCAGTTTATATATTTTTTCATCGAGAAAGTCGAGCGACTCCCTGATTTCCTCAAAATCGCCGTAATCTCCGCCGTACACTTCAATTAAAACGGGCCCGTCGAATCCGACGTCCAGAAGCCTTTTTATTATCTCGTCGAAGTCGTAAATTCCCTTCCCGGGCAGGCACATTTTGCCCCTCTCGTCGATATCCGAAAGGTGCACGTGCGAAATTGCCCCCGCCATATCCTCGATATACATCTGATAGGGATAGCCGCTCCGCCTCGCCTGCTTTATGTCAAACACCCCCGCAAGCTGCGGACAACGGCTCTTGAGTTCTTTAAACACCCCGGGGCGATTATATATGCACCACGCGACGTTTTCAAGGCAGACGGTGACGTTATATCGCGCCGCAAAGCGGCATATCTCGTTCAATCCCGCCGCCGTCCCGTCGAAGTCGTCGTTCCTCCCATGAGAGATAAATCCGTGAAAGGTATATTTATCCGCCCCGAAGAGCTGCGCCGACCTCAGAAATTGGTCGAGCCAGTAAAAGGCGTCGCCGCGCACCCTCCGCGACCCGCTGAAGAGCTGCGGCTCGAAGTTGGTCGAAAGAGCGTGAACCGAGACCACCTTCGTCTCCCCCGTCTCGGGCGCAAATCTCTTGGCAAATTCGGGGCGATACTCATAGTAGGTCCCCAAAAAGACCTCGGCGCACTGCGCCCCCAACCCGTTTATCCTTGATATGGCTTGCTCGCACTCCTCGCGCATGAAAAAGCAAGCCGTCGAAATTCCCGTCTGCATAGCTATATTTTATCATATTTTATTATTTTGTCAATAGCGGCCGCAATTTCGTATAGCCGCCCCAATCATGCCGCCGCCCGACAATCCGCCCCCCCCCAAAATCACGCCGCAAGCCCCAAGAGTTTGGGTAGGGCGCGAAGAATGTCGTCGTTTGCGATCCCCGCGATGTGCGCAATGGTCTTTTCGATCTCCCTGTCAAGCTGTTCTTCGGTCATTATATTTTCGCCGCCCCCGCCCATTGCCCCCAATATATCCTCTAACGAAGGACTGTTTGCGGCATATGTATCGCCCTTTTCGCCGTTGCCCGCAAGAAGCGCAATGAGCGCGAGAAGAAGAAGTTGCATAAAAAAATTCCCCCGCATATCTTGATAATATCATTATATGCGAGGAAAATTATGAAGGATTTCAGAAGCTATTCCAACGACGGCGCAGATAAATCCAACCAAGGCGAAAATATTGATAATCGACAAACAAGCCAAAGCTCTCCCCAACTCGACGGCGCGGTGGAGATGGCAAAGATAATCTCCCGCGCCATGAACGGCAAGAGCACGGCGCAGATATTTCAGACCATTATCGCCGAAGCCGAAAGGGGCAAGCGCGCGGGCACCCTCACGAACGCCGACCTCGACAACTTCTATTCCGCCCTCTATCCCATATTGGACGGCATGAAGAGGCGCAAGTTAAAGGAAGTCATCTCCCGCTTAAAGGACATTTAACGGCATATATCCCCCGTCGAACGCCCTCTCGGGCATTTTTGCGCCACCTTTCGGCGGCTAATATATCACCTTTTTCAGCCGCTCGGGGGTCAGCCCCGAGTAGTTTATTACTGCGCACCCTTCAAGCCCCTCGGCGGGCGCGATGAGGTAGTCCCCGAGGCACTTTACGCGCACCCCGCGCCCCCTCGCCGTCTCCTTTATCTCGTCGTCCGTCGCGCCCTCTATTTTGGCGACGAAGTGCAGTCCGCTGCCGTTGTCCGAAATGGCGCACCCCCTCTCATTCGCAAAAGCCGCCGTCAGAATTTGCCGCACCTCCCTGTATGAATTTTTGAGTCTCGACAGATGCCGCTCGAAAAATCCGCCGTCCAACATCTCCGCCAGCGCAAGCTGTTCAAAGAGTGGCACGACGTTCGCCCCCTGCGAAAAGAGCTGCATGAATTTTTCGTACAGTGCGGGCGGCAAAATCATATATCCCAACCTCATCGACGGCGCCAGCGTCTTTGAAAAGGTGTTGATATATATCACCCTGTCGGGGCACAGGCTGTAAAGGCTCTGCAAGGGCTTCCCGGAAAGGCGAAATTCGCTGTCGTAGTCGTCCTCTATTATATATCTCCCCTCTCTCGCGAAATTTATGATTTTAAGCCTGTTTGAGACGGGCGTCACCTCTCCCGTCGGGAATTGGTGCGCGGGCGAGAGGTGAACGGCGTCCGCCCCCGAATTTTGCAGTTCGTCGGGGCATATCCCTCCCCCTTTTACGTTCAGGGGGATTATTTTAGCTCCGCTCAAAAGATAGGTAGAGGATATCTTCGTATAGCACGGGTTCTCTACCGCGATTTTCGGGTTCACCCCCAATAGGTGCACTATTATGCCGTATAAAAACTCCGCCCCCGCACCGATGACAATCCTCTTAGGTTCGGCTTCTATCCCGCGCGAGCGATAAAGATAGTCCGAGATAGCCTTTTTGAGTCTCGGCTCTCCGTCTGCGGGCACCCGCCTTAACAGGTGCTCGCCGCCGTCGGACAAGACCTTCCTAAAAAGCCTTGCCCACACCGAAAAGGGGAAGAGCTCCTCGGGCGTCCTGCCGTCCACAAAGTCCAACTTAAACCTCTCCCCCTCGACCTCTTCCGCCTCAGGCTCTCCGCCGTGCGCGGGCGGCGGAAAGGACTGCACTCCCCTTTCGACGAAGTATCCGCTCCTCTCCTCGCTCCTTATATATCCCTCCGCCAGCAGCTGTTCGTATGCCTGCTCCACCGTCACGACCGACACTCCCAAGTCGGCGGCAAGCCCCCTTTTAGAGGGCAACCTCTCCCCCTCCTTCAACTTGCCCCTCAGAATGTCTCCGCGGATGAGTGAATACAAGGTATAATATTTATTTTTTCCCGAAAGATTGTAGTATGACATATCTGGTATTATAAAAATATATTGAATTGGATATTTAAATAATATCAAAAGATAGTATAATAGTCAACAGAAATCTCCAAAGAGGTAAAAAAATGAAGAACAAAAGGGCAAAATTCACCACGAAGTGGCTCACTTACACGGCAATGCTCACCGCTCTCGTCGCGGCGACGGGCTTCATCCCCGCCATTCCCACGCCCGCGGGCAGAATTTATTGGGTAGACGGCATGGTCTTGATTTCGGCATATCTCATGGACCCCCTCTCGGCGTTCATCGCGGGCGGCGTGGGGTCGCTTTTGTATGACGTATTCGCCTCGCCCGCAATGATGGTCCCCTCGCTCGTAATTCACGGCTTGCAGGGCGCGCTCGTCGCCACGGTAATGATTTTCGCTAAAAAATTCGAGCCCGTCTGGGCGGCAGGCGCGGCGCTTTTGGGTGCGATAGAAGTGGTATTGGGGTATTTTGTCTATCGCGTCATCACCCTCGACGTTCCCACCGCCGTCGCCTCAATTCCCCGCAACGTAATTCAGGAAGTCATCGGCATATCTGTCGCAATGATAATCTGCTATGCCACCACCTTCAAACGCCAATTGAAAAAGAGCGGGCTTCTCCCCGACTTCAAGGGCGAAATGCTTTCAAAAAGTACGGCTTCGCCGAATGAGGAATAGGGCGGACAATTTAATATATTTTAAAGAAACTTCCCGCAGGGCACGCCCTGCGGGAAGTTAAAATTTTGCATATATATTGATATTTTCAGCCCCTCTCTATAAGTTCCGCCACGGCGCTCGCAAGATTTTTTGCGGCGCTTATTTTGTTGAACGGCGAAAAGGAAGCCCTTATCAATCCCTCCGAGCCCAAAGCCTCGTGCATTTTCGGCGCGCAGTGCAGTCCGCCGCGGACGCATATGCCGTAGTCCTCCGACAGCCTGTATGCCGCCCTCTCCGACTGCATATCGTCTATCCCGAAGGCAACTATCCCGAAGGGGTTGGGACGGGAGTACAGTTTTACCCCTTTAATTTCCCCCAAAAGCCCGTGCGCCTCCTCCATAAGTTGCGCCATAAACTTCACGTGCTCCCCCATGTGCTCCTTTAAATAGTTCGCGCCCTCTGCAAGCGAGATTATTGCGGGGTAATTAAGGGTGCCGCTCTCCAATCTGTCGGGGTAGAAGTCGGGCATATTCAGATTATAGCTCTCGCTCCCCGTCCCGCCGAAGAGTATGGGATAAGGCGAAAATCTCTCGGACAAAATGAGAGCTCCGCTCCCCTGAACGCCCAACATGCCCTTGTGCCCCGCCACGGCAAGGGCGTCTATTCCCGCCCCCACGTCCACGGGCACGTGCCCGCAAGCCTGCGCCCCGTCGCAAATCAAAATTGCGCCCTCGGGCAAAATTTTTCTTATGGCGGCAACGTCAAGGGATATGCCCGTCACGTTGGAAGCCAGCGTCATCACCGCCAAAATCTCCTTCCCTTCCGCCGACTTTGTCTCCCTTTCAAGGGCGATAAGGTCTATTTCGCCCCTGCTATCGAGGGGAATATAGGCAACCTCCGCCCCTTCCCTTTTCAGAAATTCTATGGGTCTCAATACGGAGTTATGCTCGGCGACGGTGGTTATTATCTTGGGTCTCCCCCTCTCTTTTGCCGCCGCATATCCCCCCAAAATGGCGATATTCAACCCTTCCGTGCAGTTCTTCGTGAAGATAACTCTCTCAAAATTTTCCCCGCCGAAGAACTCGCACAATACCTTTCTCGCGGCATACACCCTTTCAAGGCAGGCAACGGACAGCTTGTGCCCGCTTCGCCCGGGGTTTGCGGGGTGCAACAGCGCGGCTGTCACCCCCTCAATCACGCAGTCGGGCTTGAATCCGCCCGTCGCAGCGTTGTCAAGATATATCATAAAATCCCCCAAAATCATATTATAGTATTATATTTATACTACGGAAGGACTGATTATGACAGAGCTGATTGCCGTTTTCCGCTCACGCGCGCAGGCGATAGATTGCAACTTAAAGCTTCAGAGTATGGGTATATCTTCAACCCTTATCCCCACCCCCAAGGAAGCGCACATAGGCTGCGGTCTATCGGTCAGAATACCCAAAAATTTGGAGGCGCGTTGCAGATTTTTGATAGCCCGCGGCGGATATTCGGCGTTTTACGGATATTACACGGTAAAAAAATATTGATTTTAAGAAAATATTATGATAAAATGCGCTTATGGACAACACGAAAGAGATTTTGGACGAGCTTGCGCGGCTCTATCCCGACGCCGCCCCCGCCCTTAAATTCAACTCGCCGTACGAGCTGCTGGTCGCCGTCATTTTATCGGCGCAGTGCACCGACGAGCGGGTCAACAAGGTGACGGAAAAACTTTTCAAAGAACACAATTCGCCCGCGACTATGCTTGAATTAACGCAGGCAGAACTTGAAAAATATATCTTCTCCTGCGGCTTTTACAGGATGAAGGCGGCGCACATTCTCTCCGCCTCAAAGGACATCGTTGAGAAGTTCGGCGGCGAAGTTCCCTCCTCTCTCGAAGAGCTCAAAACTTTGGCGGGCGTCGGTCAAAAGACGGCGAACGTCGTCTACGCCGTGGCTTTCGGCGGCGACGCAATCGCGGTGGACACCCACGTTTTCCGCGTCTCCAACAGATTGGGGATAGCGACGGGCACCACCCCCGCAAAGGTAGAGGAAGGTTTAAGGGCGGCAATCCCCCAACCCCTTTGGTCCAAAGCCCACCACTACCTCATCTTCCACGGCAGGCGCGTCTGCCACTCCCGCCACCCCGCCTGCCCCGACTGCACGCTTAAAGACTTCTGCAACTACTTCAAAAATAATTAATCCCTATTTTATCCTCCCCCCTCCCCAACCTGTCAACCTGTGTTATTATTACAATACCCGCACCCGTTCCGTGCTGTCATTCTGCGCGAGCGAAGCGACGCCCTGCCGATGATTCCCTTTGGGAAACGGCAGACCGATTAAGAATCTCGCTTCTCCTAACCTGTCATTCTGACCGAATGAGAATCCTGCGAAGCAGGTTCGATTGAGTGGAAGAATCCCATGGTGGTCTCGGGGCGT
>CANRKX010000059.1 GCA_947631325.1 uncultured Clostridia bacterium
TTTTTTATCCTCTGTTGCACTTCATATGATAATCTAATCTCTCCCCCTTTGAAAGTGGGAAAGTTATAATGAGGTTATAATTGTAAATAGGACGACGCGGCGCAGAGATGCGAGCAGAACAAGGGATAATAAGGGGAAATAATTAGAAATACAAACCTAGACCACGATGGGATTCTTCCACTCAATCGAACCTGCTTCGCAGGCTTCTCATTCGGTCAGAATGACAGCATTGGAAGAGCCGCGAAAATGAATCACCAAAGAGAAGTAATTTTATCCGAGGTGATTTTTTTATGGAAATTTCTTATACAATCATATCTTTCGGGGGAGCGTCCAACGAAAACGAGGTGTCGGTAATAACGGGCACCATGGCGTGCAACGTTTTAAAGAGGGCGGGGCGGAATATTCTGCCCCTGTACATATCGCAGGAGGGCGAATTTTTTGCGGGCGGCGAGCTTGCGGACATCGCCCTTTTTAAGGGCGAGGGATATAAAAAAGCGGCGAAGGCGATTATAGCCGACGGCGGCATATATACCCTATCCAAACGGGGAAAGATAAAGGCGTTTTTTAAAGCCGACTGCCTTTTGAACTGCTGTCACGGCGGATGGGGCGAGGGCGGCGGAATGAGCGGACTGTGCGCGGCGGCGGATATCCCGCTCGCGGGGGCGGGAATGTTCGGCTCGGCGGCGTTCATGGATAAATATCTGACCAAAATCGTGTTGGCGGGGCTCAACATAAAGTGCGCCGAATACCGCTATTTCAAGAGTTTAGACGAGGCGGAGGGGATTGATCTTCAATATCCCCTGATAATAAAGCCCGTGAGCCTCGGCTCGAGCATAGGGGTTATGAAGGTTGAGAACGGGGATGAGCTTAAAGTGGCGTTGGGCTGCGCCTTTTTGTTGGATAGCGGGGCTATCGCCGAAAAATACTTCGTTGACAAGAGGGAGATAAACTGCGCGGCGTACAGGGATTTCGAGGGGGTGAAGGTTTCGCCATGCGAGGAAGCCGTATCGGGCGGCGAGCTGTTGAGCTTCGAGGACAAATACGAGGGGGGAGGGAAGTCGGTCTTCCCCGCAGATATCCCCAAGGACGTCGAAGAGAGTATAAGGGGAATTACGAGAGAGGTTTACGAAAGGCTGAATTTGAGGGGGATCGTGAGGATGGACTATATTTTATCGGGCGGGGAGATCTATCTTTCAGAAGTCAATACCGTGCCCGGGTCGCTCTCTTATTACTTAATATCCAAGGGTTGGGAGCAGTTCGGAAGGGCGCTTTGCGGGGTTATAGATTTTGCCATACACGAACACGATACCTCGAAGAAAAGAATTATAAAGACGGGAATACTCGAAAACCTGCCCTCAAACGCTTGTAAAAGGGGGCAAAAAGGTTTATAATTCAGAAAAACAAGGAGCCCTGACATATGAAGATTGCCATGAAAACACCCCTCGTCGAGATGGACGGGGACGAGATGACCCGAGTTATCTGGGGGTGGATTAAGGAGATATTGATTAAGCCCTACGTCGAGCTTAAGACGGAATATTACGACCTCGGACTGCCCGAGAGAGACAGGACGGACGACGAGGTGACCGTAAGGAGCGCCGAGGCGACGAAGAGGTTGGGCGTTGCCGTCAAGTGCGCAACCATAACCCCCAACGCGCAGAGGGTGGAGGAATACTCCTTAAAGAAGATGTGGAAGAGCCCCAACGGGACGATAAGGAGAATTCTCGACGGCACCGTCTTCCGCTCGCCCATTTTGGTAAAGGGCATAACCCCCTACGTGCCCGGCTGGAAGAAGCCCATTGCAATCGCAAGGCATGCATACGGCGACATATACAACGCCGTGGAGAGCAGAGTTCCCGCGGGGGGCAAGGCGTACCTTGTAATAGACGACGGAAAGGGCGGGGAGACGAGAGAGCTCATACACGACTTTTCAAAGGGCGAGGGGATAGTGCAGGGCGTTCATAACGTCGACTCTTCTATCGCCGCGTTCGCGAGGAGCTGTTTTAACTACGCCCTGTCCGAAAATCTCGACGTGTGGTTCGGGGCGAAGGATACAATATCAAAGATTTACGACCATAGATTCAAGGATATCTTTTTTGAAATCTACCAAAAGGAGTATGCCGAGAGGTTTGAAAAGAGCGGGTTGCAATATATGTATACCCTTATAGACGACGTCGTGGCGCGCGTGATGAGGAGCGAGGGCGGCATGCTTTGGGTGTGCAAGAATTACGACGGAGACGTCATGAGCGACATGGTGGCGACGGCTTACGGGTCGCTCGGGATGATGAGCTCGGCGCTCGTCTCGCCCGACGGCAAATACGAATACGAGGCGGCGCACGGCACGGTGACGAGGCACTATTACAGGCATTTAAACGGCGAGGAGACCTCGACCAATCCCGTGGCGACGATCTGGGCGTGGACGGGCGCGCTCAAAAAGAGGGGGGAGTTGGACGATACGCCCGAGCTCTGCGAGTTTGCAAAGAGGTTGGAGGGGGCGACGATATCTACTATACAGTCGGGATATATGACGGGCGACCTTGCGCCCCTATTTAAGCTCGACGGCGTGGAAATTCACAGGCTCAACACGAGGGATTTCTTAAATAAAATCGCCGAGAAGCTGTAAAGGGCTTTATGGGGCTTTAAATTGTTGAGACGACAAAAATAACGCGCCTGCGGAAAAGATTTTCCGCAGGCGCGTCCTTTAAACTATTTTTCTTTCAATTATCTCGCGCAGTTGAGCACGACATAAGAGAGGGGGGAAACCCCGTAATTTTTTTCAAATTCTTCCATCTCGTTAAGGCTGTCGTATATCATAAGAACACCTCCTTAATTGGACATTTTTTTGTCTCATCCTCAATAGGATTTTTTGTCTGTTTGCCCTTAATTTTGTCTTTTTCGTTGCCCGCGGGCAATCATCTTGCGCAGCCGAGTGCAACGTAAGAGAGGGGCGAAACACCGTACAGTTCGTTTCTTTCTTCCAATTCATTGAGACTTTCGTATAACATTGCAAATACCTCCTTGAAAGTATTTTTGCCGTCAATCGGGCTTGCTTTTCCCGATTGCAGTTGCAGTATAGCACTTGTAATTTTGTTAGTCAATCACATTTAAAAAAATTTTAAAAATTTTATTTTTGTGAGTTTCTAACAATATAATATGATAATACGGAAAACTTTTGTGAAATTAACAAAAATTAAACTGTTTGGGCGGAAAAATTTTTGTGAATTTAACATTTTTGTGGGGGGCACCTTCTCTCCCCCGAACCTTTGGGTCTGGGTACTCTCCCCCGTAAACGGTGGAAAGTTATAATGAGGTGGAATTATCAGAAATGCAGACCGCATACCCGATGGGATATTTCGACAGGAGCGCGGCGTTTACGCCGCGCTCCGCTCAATATGACAACTTGGAACGAACTGCGCCGTTGTGTTATATAAAAAATATTTTTTAAAATAAGCTCCTCAAATCACGAAAAAATCGGACGTCGTCGAACGTCCGATTTTTTGTGAACTTATTTCGTAAGGATATTTAAATACTCGTCGGGGTCTACCGATTCGCCGCTCTTGAATACCTCGAAGTGAAGGTGGTCGCCGTCGGCGTTCTCGACTCCGCATGCCGCCGCTACCGTGCCCAACTTCTGACCGCGGTTTACGGTAGTTCCAACCTTAATCGAGGGGTCGATATCTATAAAGGTATAGACCGTTCTGACGCCGTTGGCGTGTTCCAAGGTTACCGAATCCCCATACAAAATATCGGCGTCCTTGGTGGTTATTTCGACGACGGTGCCGTCTACTGCGGCATATACCTCGGTGCCCGCCGCGGCGGAGAAGTCCATGCCCTCGTGCAGGCAATACCAATCCATTGTCTTGTCATAGCCGAATTCATGCGAGCGGATGAGGTTGACGTCCTTGACGGGCACGATGAACTCGTACTTAGTGGAGCTCTCCTGACTGCCGCCCGGGGTCTGTTCCTGACCCTGATTTCCCGTGTTGCCGCCCGGATTTTGGGAACCGCCGTTCTCGTCTTGGTTGTTGTCGCTCTCGTTTTGGGAACCGCTGCCGCTATCGACAAGCTGATTTGCGGGTCTGCCGACCGTGAACACGATGGCGAGGGTGATTGCCGCTATGACCAGAAGGCAAGCCGCGGCGATGAGTACTCTTGTTAAAATTTTCTTCTTTGAGGGTTTGATTTTTTCTTCGTCTTTCATAAAATTTACTCCTTGTTTTTTTGATATTGACAGATTTTTGGGTTCTTATTCGGGGGTGGGGAAAAATTTTTGAGGGGGTGGGGAGAAAGGGGTAATGAGGTGTTAATAATAAGAAGTAGTAACCGAGATCACGGGGAATACTGCAATCGTTTTAAAATTGCCAACCGAGACCACCGTGGGATTCTTCCACTCAATCGAACCTGCTAACGCAGGCTTCTCATTCGGTCAGAATGACAACCTTAACGAGCCGCGCAAATGTTAATGGGAGCCGTATGACAGCATAGGACGAAAAACCCTCAAATCACGAAAAAATCGGACATCGCCGAACGTCCGATTTTTTGTGAACTTTTCAGTATCCCCCAAAGATGATGGGGGACGCCGCCTTTGCACTGTCGCCGCGGATTGATATATGAAGATTAATCTTTTTGCCGTACAGGGTGACCGAATAGGGCAGGGCTGCAGTGCAGTAATAATTCACGCTGTCGCCCGTCTCCTCGGTGAAGATAATCTCGCCCTTGACGCTATCGAGAAAGGAGGAAAGGTCGAACGAAGCGTACTCGGCACATTCGCCGCAGACGCTATCGAGCCCCAAACGGACGAGCGAGGGGTTGGCGTCGGCGCGGACTTCGCGGCAGTTTGCCGAGCTGTCGCCGCAATAGAAGATGTAGCCGTCGCCCTTGGGAAGGCACAGGCGCGACGGCAGGAGTGCCACCGCGCACACCGTGACCGCCGCAATCAGCAGGACGGCAAGTAGTTTAAGCGCTTTTTTTGACATTTTTTGTCCTCGGATTTTTTGGGGGGATTTTTTGGGGGGTGGGGGTTGGGAGGAACGCGGGCGGATTTTTGGGGGGATTGGAGAGTTGCTGAGAATTGCGTTCGCGATAGTTATTGACGGTTTTGGGCAATTTAAAACCCCCTCGGGGAATGAGGGAGGGGATTCCGAAGGGGAAGGGTATAATGAGGTATATTATTTAGAAATAGTCACCGAGACCACCGTGGGATTTCTCCACTCAATCGAGCGCGTTGCGCTCTCAATCGGTCGAAATGACAGGTTGGAACGGGGGATATTTCGTCGTACCGCTGCGATAGCAGACTGCGCACGGCGTAAACGCCGCGCTCCGCTCAATATGACAGCAAGGAACAGGGTAACTGCCGAGACCGCGGGTGGGACGAGCGGGGGCAATTATTCGTGAGGGTGGGTGAGGGATTGGGCGGCTTCTTTGCCGACGTCGAGAAGGGAGCCCACGGGAAGGTCGGCGCCGTCAACGCCGTCTACCGAAAGATTATTTATCGACTTTGCAAGCGTTCTTATCGCCCTATCCTCGAGATTTCTTTCGAGGAACGCCATATTCACGCCCTCCCAGACGAACAGGGTGCCGCTGATGTTGATCAAATCAAACCAAAGGTCGAAATTGCGCAAAAAATAGCTTACGACGAGTATTGCCGCGCCCGCGCCGATGAGCGACCAGCCGCCCGTTATCTTCCGGTGGCGGCGTTTGAGGGTGCCGTATGCCGCGAGATATATATTTTGCTTTATTATCCTGCGGCACTCTTCCTTTTCATAGTCCTCAAAATCCTTGATGACTATACGAAGGTTGAGTTTGTATTTTCGGGGGAGCAGGGAGACGGCGGAGTTGATATCCGAAAAGAGTTTGTCGTTGAGCATTTCGGTGTTGTCGTCGCCGAAGTTTGGGTTGACGAGTTCCGAAAAGGTGTTATAGACGAGGTTGAGGGTGGCGATGTTGCCCTCAAAAGTGAAGTAATTTTTGAGAATTTCGAGTTGCATTTGCCGTTTTTTCGTCATGATTTTGCCGCCTTTTT
>CANRKX010000060.1 GCA_947631325.1 uncultured Clostridia bacterium
ATATCCTACATCTTTTTAGCAAGCTTTTTTATTTCCCCCAGTAGTACTGGGGGTTATTTTACGCTTAAAGCAGACAATATCGCCGCGGGGCGAAAACTTTTTCGCCCCGCGGCTACACCAATTACATTAAATCATTTCCCGCCCGTCGGGGGCGCGGTTATCAACCGTTCCCGCCGCTTCCCGTCGGGTTGTCGGGGTCGTCGACCGAGTCATAGAACCCGTCCACGTCCACGTTGTCGGGCGCGGCGGAGTCGCCGTCGGCGTCCTTTTCACTCGCCTTCATCGCCTGCATCGCAGTCATTGCGGCGGTTATGGCGACGTTCAGCATTTCTTGGTTATATGGCAGTTGCGCGGGAGCCTGCTGTCCCTCAATCGCCGCTGTGCCGCCGTCGACTGCGGGCGCCTGATAGTTGGCAAATCCGCCATAGTTCTGCATCATCTGCATCTTGAAAAGCCGCTCGAACTTTTCGTCCGCCTCGCGCTTGTCGCGCCTGCGGCGTATCGAACCGAGCACGGCGAAGAGAATGATGAGGGACACAATCATGGCAAATATCAGCACCATCCACCACCAATTCTCCTTGAAGAAGTCGGCTATTTCCGAAGAACTGCCCGAGCCGCTTCCCGAAAGCCCCGTGTCGCCGCCTAACGGGGGATTTACCGAGCCCTCATTTCCGCCGTTCTGATTGCCATTATTATTGCCGCCGCTCTCGCCCCCGCTTTCGACGCCGAAGTCAAAGTCAACGCTCTCCGTCTCGGCAGGATTTTCAAGCGGTTGCTTGCTGTCCGCGTCGACGAAGTCGAAATTCTTTCCGCTCTCGCTTGACAGAATGGCGCGAACGGAATAGGATTTACCCTCTTCCAACTCGTCCTCTGCGACGACGTTGCCGTCCTCGTCCACATATTCATATTCTATATCGACGAGATTTTTAAACGCCGAGGGCACGTTGAGTTGGGGGATATCCCCTTTGGTATTCCACGAGACGGGCAATTTCGCCTTTTCAATCGTCCACGTTATCTCTATTTCGCTCTCCGCCATATCGAGAGCTATCTCCTCGCCTGCCGCCGCCCATTCGACGTTGCCGAGATATTCGTCCTTAAGGGCGAGAATAATGGTATATTCGCCCGCGTCGGTCGCAGCCGCACTGCCCTTAACGGTCACAAATCCCTCGTTCTCGGGCGACAAATCGACGTCCGCCTTAATCTCCTTGCCGTTGTACGTGCCGCCCGTGACGGAAGGTCTCTCCAATACGCGCACGGTTATATTAAAGGTAAGGGTGATATTCTTCGTGCTGCCGTCCGACCACTTCAAATCGCGCCCAGTGTCTTCGCGCAGTTTGATTGTCGCGGTATATGTGCCGACGTCTGTCTGGGTAAGATAGCTCTCCCCCTCGAGGATGAGCATATAGCTTGAACGGTAGTTATTGAGTTTTGTCAAAAAGTTCTGCGGACTGCCCGTGTATTCGGCTTGCGAAGAACTGAACGCGGGTATTGCGATTGTAGCTTCCTCGGGCTCGACGATATAGGTTCCGCTCTCGAAAGTCACGATATAGTTGCCGTAATTTCCGTTTTCCGCGGTGATTTCGTAAGTTCCCGCCCCGAGAGCCGCCGTGAGATAATGAGGGCTGTCGTCGCCGTCGATAAAGAGTTGGAATTCAAAATCTTCTCCGAACACCCCTTCAACGGTGTCCTCGCCCAACAGACTGCACTTTATGAGGTCGCCGACAGTCGCTACGGGCGCGCCGTGCGCCTGCGTGTAGTCCTCAATCTGCACGGTTATGGACTTGCGCAAAATCTCCCACCTGAGCGAGATAGTGTTTGCGTCGTTTTCGAACTTTGAATTGGGGTCGGTGAGGGTGACGGTTATGCGGTAGGTGCCCGCCGCCGTCTCGGAAGTATTGCCGCTCAGACTCATTGTCGAGGGGTCGTAACCCGAAAGCGTCGGCTGTTGCGCCGCGCCCGTGTAGGTCAAAGTGCCCGTCACGGTGGGCGACGTGACATATCCGCTGCCAATCGTCAAGGTCGCTTGGAATTTTTCGGTTATATCTTCATAGTTGGGGTCTGTGACTTCGAAGGTGACGACCACGGTGTATACGCCCACGTCAACGGGCTTTGTGCCCGCAGGCAGGGGCGAGGGTTCGCCCTGTTTGGTATAGGTATATACCGCCTTAATCCATGCGGGCAGGCTCCCCGTTACTGTCAATCCGTGCTCGTCGCCGTCATAGTTGGCTGCGCCGTTTTCAAGCGATATCCCGTTCGCCTCAAGGCTGTATTTCGCCTTCTTTACTTTAAAGGTCGCGGGGTCGGCTGTCACTTCATAGTTGTCCGACTCAAAGGTTATCTCAAGCCGATAGTCCTTTGCGGCGAGCGTTGCCGTAAGTTGCACCGTCGCCCCGCCGTCCGTCAGTTTATAACTTACAAATCTTATGCAATCATTATATAGTGTATCGTTGTTTGCAAGGCTGCCATCCGCAAGGGTGGGAGACACAAGCCTCATCCCCTCTATCGCGGCTATCGCGTCCGACGGGTCGGTGCCATAGGTATAGTCGGAATAGTCCTCTATGGTGAGCTTTATTTGTCTCTTTTTGACCTCATAGTTTAAGGGCGTAAAGTTTATGTTGTAGTTGCCGTAAACGCCGTTTTCGGCGGTCAATTTATAATTGCTGCCCGCGGAGGCGAGCCTGTCGTAATTGATATAGCTGCCGCCCTTTTCGAGCTTGAATGTCAGCCCCTCGAGTATCGAGCTGTCCGCAGGCGAGACAAATTCACTGCCCGCGGCGAGCGCAGCCTTTGCCTGAGAGGGAGTGTCGCCGTATATATGGCTGTTTTTGCCGTCGTCGGTGGATATGTTGGCGGTGATATTCTTGGGTATTATGGTATATTTGGGTCGCTTTGCAACGCCGTTGCCATCCTCTTTCCATTTAAATGAAATGAGATTGCCCTTGTCGGGGTCGACGAGCTGGGCGTATACGACGTATTCGCCCACGTCCCAATGGTCGGCGTTCATGTCGATTTCAACGGGGTCGCCCACTTCGACCACCTTTCTGAAAGAGAATTTCAGAAGGCTCAGATCGAGGTTGCCGACAGGCTCCCCATGCTGATTGGTTATTTTGACATTATCGAGCAACGTTTGCCGCAATTTAGCAAGATCGTGCTCGGCGGAACCGTATTCGACGGTGCCGAGGTCGCCCGTCGTCTCAATGGTCATCTGCTCCTTGAAGATATGCACGCTAATATAGTTGATATAGACGTTGTGATTGGGCGCCTCTATTTTGAACCACACGCAGTATCCGCCGGGTTCGCCGACCATATAGTCAGATTCGCTCAACGCGCTCTTTTCCTTCCAATTGCCGTCGTTCGCGGCGGGATTTCTTTCTTTATCACGAGTACAGTCCGAGCCGTTAACAGTCTCCTCGTGTCTGAAAATCATGTATTTGACAGTCGCCGGTTGCGCCGCCACGGTCTCTATGAGCGAATCCTCTAAAAGTATATTATGTTTTGATATTTCGCCCTCTGTCTGCTCGTGGAAAATGTACTCCCTCTCCTTGCGCTTGTCCATGTTTGATTGGTCGCCCGAGAGGAAATTGACCTTTATGTCTGCGGGGTTAATGGTTATGGTGAACTCGTGGGGCTGTGAAGAGCCGTCGCTCCACGTGCCGCCGTCGTTTATCGTCGCCGTGAGGGTATATACGCCCGCCGAAGTTGCCTTGAAAGTGCTGCCCGTGACGTTGCCGTCCGAAACCCCTTGCGGCTGGGTTTTGACGGCATATGTAACCGCCGTACCGTAATCGGGCAGAGTAAACTGCTTTGCGGTGCCGCTGTATTTGTCGGTCGCCGTCTGATTTTCGGGCTTGGGCTTTGTCAGCATTGACAGATCAAGGTGACAAGCGGGTCTTACGCCGCCGCCCGTAGTGGATGCAACGTGCCCGCCAGGACTTAACGGAGATTGAGCTGTATACAATCCAGCATCAGTCAAATAATATGCTCCGTTACCATTGCCCCCGCCGCTACGCAACCAAACTGATTTCAGGGATTTTAATTGGTTATCTGTAGTATCCCATATTCCATAATATCTTGTGGCTGCCGGTTGTTTTGTCGAACAGCCCGTTTCTGTCAAAGACGGCACCCAAAGTTTATCGCCAGCCCAATCATAATAATTGGTTTTGTTTGAAAAATTTCCGCCCAACCAATCTGTTGGATAACTCTTTGTGTATGCCTTAGCCGCTTCATTAGCTATGGGGCGATTATATTTCGTTGTAGACGATCTGATTATTAAAGAATCGGCAGCGCACTCGGTCAACTGCCATTCAACGTTTGACGGAGTGGTCAAATACTGTCCGAAATCATTGAGAAAGTTTTTCCATAAATCCGTCTGTAAGTTATCACTCGAACGGGTATTTATACCCGTTGCAAAGGTTGAGCCGACGAGATATGACCGAATGACACTCGTTCCATACATATTTGCAACATATATACCGCCCGTATTAGAATTTTGATAAAAAGAAAAAGCATATCCATAACTGACCTGTTCGGTGGGGACGTCATTTAACCATAAGGTCAATATAACATGACCGTTTTGTGCCTTAGATAAATAAACGGGCGCCCATTGTAAGCCGCCCAAAGTTACATCATATTCTCCAACTTTTGCCAAATCAGCGGCACTATAAGTTGATTTACCTCCCGCAGAAGTGTCAAGTAATTTCGCGACGGATTCATAATCGCTCCCGCTTCCGCCGAGAGCCGAAGTTATTTTGCCGTAAAGCGTGCTGACATTGGTTGAATCTGCGATTTTTCCGCTTGCGGAATCTGTTGTTATTTCGCCGACAGAGGTTGCTGCGGCGTTTGCCCGAGCATTTTTCGGCATAAGACAAAAAAAGCCGAGCGACAGGCACACGGCAATCAAAAGCGCGACAAGAGAGAACAGCAAAGACTTCTTCCTTAGCATTGATTTCCTCCCGAAATAAAAAAATAAGGTGTATCTCCGAAAAGATACACCGCATGGTATCTCTTACGGTTACCACACCTTTACAACCAATTCAAACATTGCTGCCCGAATATTTTTATTATGTAAAGAGATACACAATGCCGCACTGTGTATTTCGGGCAGTTTTTTTAAGTTGTAAAAATGTGGTACATACACTATACCACTCTTTGTCAAGTTTGTCAATACCAAAATGTTTTTGTTTCAAAATTTCATCAAAAAATTTTTGAAATAGGCGAAAAAGAACGCCGCCGCGCGGAATTCATTCCGCGCGGCGGCTCATTACTTCCTGTCATATTGCGCGAGGGCTTTGCCCGAAGCCCTGCCGAGGGTTCCCGCTTGCGGGAAACGGCAGAGCGGAGCGGGACTTCCAAGTCGAGCGCAGTCTGCTATCGCAGCGGTACGACGAGAAATCCCCCGTCCAAACCTGTCATATTGAGCGGAGCGAGACTTCTAAGTCGAGCGCAGTCGAAATATCCCCCAGGGTATGCGGCAGGCGATTTAAACATTCACGTCGTCCGCGTTTCAACATTACTCCCCGAGACCACGAGGGGATCCCTCGACTCTATCGAACTCGCTTCGCGAGATTCTTAATCGCTCGGGATGACAGCCACCTTAATACACCGCGCGCATACTTAAAACATAACAATAAAAAAAGAAGTAGCCAAACAAGTTGACTACTTCTTTTTTTGAAATCCGGCAACGACCTATCCTCCCAAAGTTAAAACCCAAGTACTTTCGGCGCGGGCGAGCTTAACTTCTGTGTTCGGAATGGGAACAGGTGGATCCTCGCCGCCATTGTCACCGGAATGGCTATATAACGGCAAAAATGCCGATATATGTTAAATTTTTCGGGGTTTTTGATTATCGCGAACCCTGACAACTGCATAGTC
>CANRKX010000061.1 GCA_947631325.1 uncultured Clostridia bacterium
TACGCCTCAGTAGGGTGAATTGCCGCCATTAAATAATATGTGCGCCCTAAAATGGCGGCAAAAGGGGCAACGCCCCTCAAATCACGAAAAATCGCAGGGCGCGCAACCGCCCGAGATTTTTGTGAACTTACTTTATACGTTCCGCGCTTATATATATAAGGTTATAGGATATTTTTAAGAAACGACAGACGATGGATGGGACACGCGCCAACCATACGCAACGCCTTGATGTGCGCAGCGGTGCCATAGCCCTTGTTGTCGGCAAAGAAGTATTGGGGATAAATCGCGTCGTACTCGCGCATCAGAGAATCCCTATACACCTTGGCGGCGATGCTCGCCGCGCCTATGCTATACACCCTGCCGTCGCCCTTTACGACGCTTTGTTGGGGGATATCTATATCGAGGGTCATATTGCCGTCGACGAGGACGAAATCCGGCTTTATCTTCAAGCCCTCGACGGCGTTTTTCATGCACAGCCGCGTGGCTTGCAATATATTTATTTCATCTATTATCTGCGGTTCGACGCGGCATATGTTGAGGGCAATCGCCCTTTTTGATATCTCATCGGCGAGAATTTCGCGGCGGCGAGGGGGCACCTTTTTGCTGTCGTCCACGCCGTCAATCAAATTATCCAAATCCATAATCGCGGCGGCACAGACGACGGGACCCGCGAGGGGACCCCTGCCAACTTCGTCCACCCCGCATATAAACTTATAGCCGCGGGATTGAAGATCTTTGAGGAGGGCGAGCTTTTCTTCTGCTATCATTTTAAAACTCCAGCCCGTCGAGGTCGGCGAGACTGTCGAGGGTGAGCCTGCCCAATCTGCCCTTGCGGAAGTCGTCGATTACGGCGCGGTAGCTGCGGTCATAGTCGTAACCCCCGCCGCGGACGACAAAGCCCATGCGGGAGCAGACGCAATCGAGCATTTCAAGGGGGGTTCCTCCCTCCACGCCGTACCTTTCGCGCAGCCTTTGGGGATATTTTTCATACAGTTCGGAAAGGAGGGATAAACAGATATCGTCCATATCGAGAACGTCGTCGTTGAGACAGCCGACGTAGGCGAGACGGACGGCGAAGGATTGGTTGGAAAGAGACGGCGCCATTGCGCCCGGGGTGTCGAGAAGTTCGATATCGCCCAGCCTTATCCACTGCCTGCCGCGGGTGACGCCCGCCCTATCGCCCGTCTCGGCACGGCGACCGCCCGCGAGCAGATTGATGAGGGTGGACTTGCCCGTGTTGGGCACGCCGACGACCATGAAGCGGAAGGTCTTGTTGTAGCCCTTTGCCGCATATTTTGCCTTTCTTTCGGCAATCAATTTTTCAATTGCCCCCAATATATCCCGCCGCGAAGCCCTGTCGAGGGAGTTAATTTTTACGGCGGCGGCAACGCCCTTTATGCGGGCGAGAAGGTTGTCGGAAGCGCCGTCGGCAAGGTCGCCCTTGTTCATTACATACAAGACGGGCTTGGAGCCGACGAGCTGTTTTAAGCGGGGGTTGAAGGTTGAAGCGGGGCAACGGGCGTCGAGGACGAAGATAACTCCGTCAACCACTTTCAAATCCCCCTCCATTTCCCTCATCGCCTTTGCCATGTGCCCCGGGAACCACTGGATGGTCTTCATCTCTTATCCCCCTTTTTAAAGTCGTCGGGGGGTGAGTCGGGGGTGGCGGGGGCGTTATCTATGAGGTCGGGAGCTAAGAGGTCGGGGCGGCGGGATTTGGTGAGCTTCAAGCTCTCCTCCCTGCGCCATTTTGCAATCTTTTCATGGTCGCCAGAAAGTAAAATCTGCGGCACGTCCACGCCCGAGAATGTGGCGGGGCGGGTGTATTGGGGATATTCGAGTCCGCCAGAGGAGATGCTCTCGTCCTTCAAAGAATCTTCGGATATAACGCCGTCTACATAGCGGGCGACGCAGTCGCATATTACCATTGCGGGAAGTTCGCCGCCCGTCAGGACATAGTCGCCGATGGAGATTTCCTCGTCGATATACAGGTCGATGACGCGCTGGTCCACCCCCTCGTAATGACCGCATAAAAGCAGCAGCTCGCCGTACGGCAAAAGCTCCCCCACCATGCTCTGGCAAAAGAGTTTGCCCTTGGGGGAGAGATATATCCTGTGCGCGCGGTGATGGGGGTCGCATGCCATTATAGCCGAAGAAATGGGCTGGGGCGTCATGACCATGCCCGCGCCGCCGCCGAAGGGATAATCGTCGCACTTCTTGTGCCTGTCCTCCGAAAAGTCGCGGATATCCACTATCGAAAGCTCGATTTTTCCGCTCTTTTGCGCCCTGCCGAGAATGCTCTCCTTTAAGGGCGCGAACATTTCGGGGAAGAGGGTTAAGACGGTGATCTTCACACGGATACTTCCTTAAATCGCTTTGAATTTACGACTATCTTCTTGTCGTCGGGGTCGATATCGAGAATTACCCCTTCCGCCGCCGCAAAGCTGATTTCGCCGGACGGAGAGGAAAGGACGAAGATATCGGTGCGGGCGGGGATAACCGAAGTTACCTCGCCCAAATTTTCGCCGATATCAGAATACACCTTACAGCCCTCGAGATCGCCAATATAATATCTGCCCTCGGGAAGGGGCGGACAGTCGCTGCGGAGGGCTTCGACGTCGAGACCGCGGAGAAGTTCGGCGGCGTTTCTGTCGGCAATTCCGCGGAGGGTTATATAGGCAAATTCACCCTGCGCGCGGGCGTTCATTAAGGCATATTCCCTGCCCGATATGAATAATCGGGGGATTTTTGCAAGCTGGGAAGCTTGGTCGAGATATACCTTCACCTTCAACTCACCGCGAATACCCTGCGGTTTTAAAACAGTGGCTACCGTTAAATATTCCATAATCCCACTATAAGAAAATCGCGCATTGCATATAAAGTAGTGCGCGAAATTCCCTTTTAAACCTTTTCCTTGATTTCGATGATACGGCGCTTTTCACCGCGAGGGGTGGACGCGCTGACGAGGGTGCGGAGAGCTTTCGCTATCTTGCCCTGCTTGCCGATAACCTTGCCCATGTCCTCGGGCGCGAGAAATATCGTAATCTCGATGACGCGGTCCTTTTCTTCAACCTCGTAGGAGATTGCCGACTTGTTCTCGGCAAAGGTTTCGACGACGTACTTGATGAGGTCGAGTTCCATAATCTAATCCCCTTACTCCTTCTTTTTCTTGTCGTTGGTCTTGGGCGCGGAGAGCTTTTTGGGTTGTTCCATTGCCCCGACCTTCACGAGGTAGCTTTTGACCGTCTCGGTGGGCTGGACGCCCTTGGAGAGCCAATCTTTTGCCTTTTCGACGTCGATGTTGATTTCGGCGGGGTTCTTGAGGGGATCGACATAACCGATTTTATCGATATATTCGCCCGACTGCGCCTTGCGCGAATCAACGATGACCACGCGGTAGAAAGGGCTCTTCTTGTCGCCCATTCTGGTAAGTCTCATTTTTACTGCCATTTTTTATATCTCCTTAAAATAGTGACGAAATAGGTTTAAAAAAATTATAATACGGTTGCGCGGCGCAAAAGAGTGGTTTTGCTTGCGCAGTAATTATTTTAAAATAGGTTGCCGCATACCCGATGGGATATTTCGTCGTACCGCTGCGAAGCAGACTTCGCTCCGTTCCGCGCAGGATGACAAGGTTGGAACGAGCGGTCTCCCGAAACAACCTTCTCTCCCCCGAACTTTGGGTTCGGGTACTCTCCCCCTTTGTAAGTGGGAAAGTTATAATAAGGTGAAATTATTAGAAATGCCAACCGCATACCCGATGGGATCCTTCGACTTCGCTCCGCTCCGCTCAGGATGACAGCATTGGACGAGCGCGGTTATTATTGTAAATCATATGCCGCGGGGCGGAGATGCGAGCAGAACAAGGAGCGCGAGCGACGACCGCAGGGAGTGTACAATGAAGTACACGACCAAGGCGGAGTGAAGCGCGACACAGTCATGCGACGCATATACGCGCCGCGAAGCGGTAGCTAGCGGAATTGGCGGGGGAGTTTGCCGCCCTTCAACTGCTTCATCAACTGCTTCGTCTGCTCGAACTGCTTTAAAAGCTGATTTATCTCCTGCACGGACGTGCCGGAGCCGTCGGCTATCCTCTTTTTTCGGGAGGCGTTTATTATTGCGGGTTCGGCGCGCTCGCGGCGGGTCATACTTAAAATTATCGCCTTGGTGCGCTCGAGTTTTTTCTCGTCCAGACTGTCGGGGTCTATCTTTCCGCCCATGCCCGGCATCATGGAAAGGAGGGCTTTGGCGCCGCCCATCTTCTTCATGCTCTCGAACTGCGTTAAATAGTCCTCCAAGGTGAAGGTGTTCTCGAGCATCTTCTTCTGCATGGCTTTCGCCTGTTCCTCGGTGACGGCTTCCTGCGCCTTTTCGATAAGGGTCAAAACGTCGCCCATGCCGAGTATCCGCGACGCCATTCTGTCGGGATAGAAGGGTTCGAGGTCGGTGAGTTTTTCGCCCACGCCGATGAATTTTATGGGCTTGCCCGTGACCGCCTTTATGGAAAGGCATGCGCCGCCGCGGGTGTCGCCGTCGAGTTTGGTAAGTATTATGCCCGTGATTTCCAGCCGCTCGTTGAAGGTCTTGGCGACGTTGACCGCCACCTGACCCATCATGCTGTCCACGGTCAACAAAATTTCGGTTACCTCGACCGCCTTTTTGATATTTTCGAGCTCCTGCATGAGCTTTTCGTCAATCTCGAGACGGCCTGCGGTATCTATAATTACGGTATCATAGCCCTGAGAACGGGCGTAATCTACGCTCTCTTTCGCCGTCTTTACGGGGTCCTGCGTGCCCTTTTCGAACACTTCGGCGCCCGCGTTCTTGCCGACGACCTTCAACTGGTTGATTGCGGCGGGACGATAGACGTCGCAGGCGACGAGAAGGGGCTTTTTGCCGCTCTTTTTGAGATTTAGCGCGAGTTTGCCGCAGAGGGTGGTCTTGCCCGCGCCCTGCAATCCGCACATCATTATAACCGTGGGGGGCTTGGGCGAGACGGCGAGCTTTTGATTGGTGGCGCCCATCAGGGCGATGAGCTCGTCGTTTACCACCTTTATGACCTGTTGGGCGGGGTTCAATGACTTCAAAATCTCCTGACCCACCGCCTTTTCGGAGACTTCGGCGCAGAACTGCTTTGCAACCTGTATGTTGACGTCGGCTTCCAATAAAGCGACGCGCACCTCGCGCATGGCGGTCTTTATTTCAAGCTCGGTGAGCCTGCCGCGCTTCGTAAGCTTGGAAAATATATGATTTAATCTTTCGGATAGCGAGCCGAAAAGAGCCATTTTGTCACCTTTTTGCGCCGTCGTTGGCGGCGTTATTTATTGCGCCCGCGCCGCTATCCAGAGCTTTTTCGGCTTCGACCGAATAGTCGGCGGAGAGGATTTGCTTTAATCTTTCAATATCTTCGGACAACTGCGGGTGGGTTTTTTGCATTTGCTCCGCCCAACGGAGGGCGTCGGTCATCATAAAACTCACTTCGAGCCCGTACTTTAAATTGCCGCGGACGAAGCGGAGCTTTTGCTCGTACTCTTCGAGTTGGCGTTTGCAGCCCGAAAGACATTCGGACACAGCCTGACGGGTGATGGAGTTGCGGTCGGCTATCTCGGAGACGGTGAGGTCGAAATTCAAATACAGCCCCGATATCTCGCGTTGGGTGGGTGTGAGCAGGGCGCTATACGCATCCCATAGCCTTAAAAACTCTAATTTGTTCATTGTA
>CANRKX010000062.1 GCA_947631325.1 uncultured Clostridia bacterium
ACGGTTTTCAAGGTGCGTGAAAGCGGGCGCGCTCGGCATTAAAGCAGACGGAGGACACCAAGAAATTTTACGGCGAGCGGTTCGCCTGCGTGTTCATGCGCAAGATGGTCGCCTTTTACATCAAGGGCAAAAGGGGCGGAGCGGCTCTGAAAAAGCGGCTGTTTGCGGCAAACACCTGCGATGAAGTAGAGGAGATTATAGGGGAAATTTTCTGAATTGCCCCGCACATATGCCTTAAATAAATTAAAAGCGGCTTTTGCATAATTCGACAAAAAGCCCCTTTTTTTTACACTTTACTACACCCCGCGAACGCTATAATACCTCTTGCAATGCAAATCTGGGCAGAGCTTGCCGTAGCCGAAAATTTCTGCATGGACTTCACCCTTTTATACGCCGCCAAACGCGCGGTCAAAAACACGGCGAGGGTGAGAAGGATTGCGCTCGCCTCGTCCTTGGGGGCGTCCTTTGCCGTTCTCTTTCCCCTCCTTCCCGTGGGCGGGGTTGCTGCGGTCGCGGTGAAGATAGCGGCGGGGCTTTTGATCTGCGCCGTGGGCGGAAGATTCAGATCTTTTAAAGGCTATCTCAAATTTACTGCGGCGTTCTTGCTGCTCTCCGCTCTGCTTGCGGGCGCGCTGTACGGCATATTCTCGCTCGCGGGCATAAGCTATGCCGAGGGCGAGGGCTATATTTTTTCGTCCGTACCCATAGGTATTCCGCTGTTTTGCGCGCTTATTTTGATTTTGGGCGTGAAGAGGGCGGTTGCAAAGTTCTCCTCGGGCAACAAAATCGAGGTGGACTGCAAGATAAGGGCAGAGGGGAACGAGGTGGAGTTGAGGGGATTTTTCGACAGCGGCAACAGGGTGTATCTGCACGGAGAGCCCGTGTCTGTCGTGCCCGAGGGCATTGCAAAAAAACTTGTGGACGTGGAGCGGATAAACGAGGGGGTAAAGATACATACTGTTGCGGGGAGCAAAATTTTAAAGGTGTTCACCGCAGACGGGCTGGAAGTGAGTTGCGACGGAAAGATACAGACATATAAGGGAGTGAGGATAGGCATAAGCCCCGAAAGGATAGACTGCGCCGTACTTCACCCCGACCTAAGGGAGGATTGAATGTTCGAAAAGGTAAAGCACATACTGGCAAAGATATTCGGAGCAAACACCCTCGATTACATATGCGGCACCGAGGCTCTGCCCCTTCCCCTGTCGCAGGAAGAGGAGAGCGACAAGATAAGCCTTTTGGAGAGCGGCGACGAAAGGGCAAAGGCAGAGCTCGTCGAACACAATCTTCGGCTCGTCGTGTACATAGCCAAAAAGTTCGAGGGCTCGGGCGCGGACGGCGACGACCTCGTGTCGGTGGGCACGATAGGGCTTATAAAGGCTATCAATTCCTTCCGTTCGGACAAGAACATAAAGCTCGCCACATACGCCTCGCGCTGTATAGAGAACGAGATTTTAATGTATTTGAGGAGGATGTCCCGCCTTAAACAGGAAGTGAGCTTCGACGAACCCTTAAACACCGATTGGGAGGGCAACGAATTACTGCTTTCAGACGTAATGGGCACCGACCCCGACAGCGTATATTCGGATATCGAGGGCGGAGTGGAGAGGGAGCTTTTAAAGGCTTCGCTTTCCAAGCTCTCGCCGAGGGAACAGCGGATAATGGGAATGAGGTTCGGATTGGACGGCGGCGAGAGCATGACCCAAAAGGACGTTGCCGATAAACTCGGCATCTCGCAAAGCTATATATCGAGACTCGAAAAGAAGATAATTTCAAAACTCAAAAGGGAAATTTCAAAGCAGATAAATTGAATTGCCCCGCACATATGCGCCGACTAAACTGTTTACATATCCAAAAAAAGGAGTGTAAATATGTTGCAGAAAGTTGTTATCTGCGGAGTGGACACGTCGGGCTTGCCGCTATTGTCCTCCGCCGAACAGGACGAACTGATGAAGAAGCTGAAGGGGGGCGACAGGGCTGCGAGGGACAAATTCATAGTGGGCAATATGCGCCTCGTGCTGTCGCTCGTCAGAAGATTTTGGGCGAAGAACGCCAACGCGGACGACGTGTTTCAGGCGGGCTGCGTGGGGCTCATAAAGGCGATAGACAACTTTGATTTATCGGTCGGCGTCAAATTCTCCACCTACGCCGTTCCGACCATTCTTGCATTGCGAAACTCCGAAAAGGAGTGCAAAATGACAAGAAAACAGGCATTTTTGGCAGTAATTAAGGCGTTTTTGGCAAAAAACGATAAATTGACCGCCGACAAGTTGCAAGAGGTTATGGGGTTGATGCCGTTCGTTAAATGGACGGAAGAATCCATAAAAGATTGCATAGAACAATTTATGTTTGACAATGGCAGAGTGCCCACGGCAACAGATTTCGGTAAAATGGGCTTACCTCCCCACCCTGTCATAAAAAACATATTCAAGATGACACTACATACTTATATCGAGAAAAATTTTCCCGAATATTATAAACCTGCGCTTACATACAGGCAAGCGTTGCAAAGGGCAATCGGAATAAATCCCAACTCGAAGTGCGCAAAACTAATCAAGGATGTTTTAAACGAATATCCCTTGACGAAGTGGACCGCAACGGTGATAAACGACGGGATAGAAAATTTTATTCGGGAAAACGGTCGTGTGCCGACAAAGAAAGATTTTGCAAAAGAAAAGACCTTGCCGTACATTGATTTGTTTCGTGCAAAGTTTGATTGTACATACCTGCAATGGCTTAAAATCTATTTTGAAGAAGAATATAATCAATATGTCAATTTTAATAAGAAGAGGAGTAAAAGCAGTTCTCTTGAAGATTTTAAAGCGGAATTTGAGAGAGTGAAGCCGCTAAGCGCTACCGATTTCAATCACCGCCGCAACGCAACAAAAATCAGTTGCGCAGAAGTTATAATGCGGAACAACAATATTTCTGGTTGGCATCAGCTTTTATCGGTATGCGGCTGTGACGAAATTAAGCCGATAAGACAAAAACCCAAATTCAAACTTACGGTAATTATCATATGATATAATTACCTTTGGCAAATAAACGCTATTCCGTCGGGATAGCGTTTTTTTGTCATGATAAAAAATATAAGGATATAAATTTTATATTTATTATGTTCATGCACTTATATAATAAGGATAAAAAGTTATAAAATATATTTATAAAAACTTAATAAATATGGAAACTAACACAAATGACTATACAGGAAAGGATTTCGGAATTACTGGAAGAGCGCGGGTGGACGAAGTATAAGTTGGCAAAGCGCATAGGAATTTATCCGACGACTGTTTATGATTGGTTCAACGGAAAGAAGTGCATGCCGAGCAATGATTCGATTGACGGCATCTGCACGGCGTTCGGCATAACCCGTGCACAGTTTTACTGCGGCATAGACGAAAACAAATTGGACGAAGAGCAAATTTTGTTGTTGGATTTATTTTCAAAAATCCCAAGCAATAAAAAGCAGGCGGTTTTTGGCATTATGCATGCCTTATCGGATAAAACATAGGTAAACATTATGGAGACACTCGGTGACAAAATATATGGTTTAAGAAAGAAAAGCGGGCTGTCGCAGGAGCAGTTAGCCTTTGAGATAGACGTTTCAAGACAGACGATTTCACGCTGGGAAGCAAACTCCGCCCAGCCCAATTTTGAAAATATAAGACAGCTTTGCGATATATTTAAGGTTGACCCTTCGTTCTTCGTTTCTGAAGATGAGTCCGCTGTCACTGATAGTGACAGCAATGTTTTGCCGCGCGTGAAGCGCGGCAAATTCTATACCGTCATGATAATAATTTTATCGGTAATTGCCGTCGTATTGGCTGTTGCTTCCGTAATAACAGGTAAAATGGCATTCCCCACAATAAAGGGCGATGCCGTTATGAATATTAGAGGTTGTAAGCCGTATATTTTTATTATAATTATTGTAGCTTTCAGTATAGTTATAATAGCAGATGTAACATTTATTATACTGAAAATGAGAAGCAAAAAGGCAATGTAACATTAAGTTTACAAGAATGTAAACAAAATGTGCTTGAATAAATTCTTACTTTAAAATATCATTAAATAAAAAACCAAGGAGGCAATTATGAAAAAAATCAAGACATTGACCGTTGCGGTACTGTTAGCCGTCTTTGCGGCGTTCAGCGTATTGGCAATTACTTCGTTAAATGCGAATACGGCAAGCGCGGAAACGACAGCGGAGACTGAAACGGCGGAACAAATTGCGCAAAAGGCAGATAGCGAAATCGAGCCGATATTATGGACAAGTTTGTCACTTGCTATAGACGGAGGAGACGGAAAAGTTTGGGCGACTGTCAAAAACGAGTTTACGTTATTCCCTTCAACCGTATGGGTTATATTGGAACTTTATTCTTCCGATACATATCAGGAATCGCACCTCAATATGACGTTAGTCGGCAGGGAGAGTACGCTTGACCTTGATATGGGGCACACCTTAACCATTACTGCTTCGACGGGCGGCGTTCAAAAATATTGGCAAGGCCGTATGCGCTATAAAATAGACAATGATGAATGGAAAGAAGGTAATACGGGCACGCTTTTGTACGATGCCGATGGCAACTTTTTGAATATCGTTTAACGTAAAAATTCAATAAAAATCAGAAAAGGCTCTCAAATTTTTTTGAGGGCCTTTTAAATTGTAAACTTTTAGTGACAAATTGCAAACAAAATGTGGTAGAAATCAGACGAAACGCGGCGTATTATTGGGTCAACATAAGCAATCCGAACGGCAAAAAGAGTAATTCTCCAAGAGTTATTTTCGGCTTATGACAACTGAATATCAAGGCACAGCAAATCGTCTTTTTGTTTTTTACCGAATATTGAGGGTATAATAAAAAAATACTTTTAATACAAGGAGAAAAGACAATGAAATTCAAAGACTGGTTGAACAAATGGCTGTATTTGACAGAGCCGACAATCAAACGCTGTAGTTTCGAGAGGTACGCGACGTACGCCGAATTGCAGATAAAACCACTGTTGGGCGAACTTGAGCTTGAAGAGATAACCAACATAGTAATTCAAAACTTTGTTGCAACCCTCTCGCAAAGGTACGCCCCCTCGACGATAAATTCCACCCTGTTCGTGGTCAAGCGTTCCCTGACGTGCGCAGAGGAGTTGGAAGCGACGACAACGCATTACAACTTCAAGGTGCATTACAGAGTAAAGAGGTCGCGGGAGCTGAAATGTCTTACCATCGACGAGCAGAAAAAACTTGAACGTTTCATCGACGCGCGTAATAACTGCAAGATGTTCGGCTTAAAGGTGTGCCTGTACACGGGTCTGCGAGTCGGCGAGCTGATAGCGCTCGAGTGGGAGGATATAGATTTCGTCAAAAAGACCATTACCGTCAACAAGACCTGTCACGACAGATACACCAAGGACGGATATGAAAAATTTATCGACTCTCCCAAGACTTACAGCTCGAAGAGGATAATACCTATTCCGCGTCAGTTGTTTCCCTATCTTGAGACGATGAAGAAAACGAGCAAAAGCAAGTTCGTGATATCGGGCAAGAACGGAAAGATAGTCTCCAAACGGTCCTATCAAAAAACTTTTGACTCTGTTCTCGAAAGGTTGGGACTTCCTCATATGGGGATACACAGTTTGCGGCACACATTTGCAACACGCGCCCTCGAGTGCGGAATGGA
>CANRKX010000063.1 GCA_947631325.1 uncultured Clostridia bacterium
CCTCTATTCCGCCCACTATATTGTCAAGCGAACAGGGCGATTTTTGGAGGGTGTCGCGGCGGAAAACGAGCGCGCTTCCGTTCTCTATATCGCGGGGACCGAGCTCAATTCTTAAAGGCACTCCCTTCATCTCCCACTCGTTGAACTTCCAGCCGGGGCTTGCGTCTGAATCGTCGAGTTCGGCGCGGACGCCTGCGGCGCAGAGGGCGCGCTTTATATCTTCACACTTTTCCATAACCCCGCCCTTCTTTGCGGCGATGGGGATAATGACGACCTGCATGGGCGCGACTTTGGGGGGAAGAACGAGCCCGCGGCTGTCGCCGTGCGCCATGATGAGCGCGCCTATGAGCCTTGTCGAGACGCCCCAGCTCGAGGTGTAGGCGTACTTCTGCACGCCGTCCCTGTCGAGGAATTTAATATCGAAAGCCTTGGCAAAGTTCTGACCCAAGAAGTGCGAGGTGCCCGCCTGAAGGCTCTTTCCGTCCTTCATCATCGCCTCCATGCCGTATGTGGCGACGGCGCCCGCGAACTTCTCCTTTTCCGTCTTTCTGCCGCAGATGACGGGGATTGCAAGCACGTTTTCGGCAAATTCCTTATATACGCCAAGCATCTTCATGGTCTCCTCCTCGGCTTCCTCGGCTGTGGCGTGGGCGGTGTGCCCTTCCTGCCATAAAAATTCTGATGTGCGGAGGAAGGGTCTCGTCGTCTTTTCCCAGCGCATGACGTTAGCCCATTGGTTGATTAAAATGGGCAAATCGCGATAGGATTGCAGCCATTTTGAATACATACTGCCGAATATGGTCTCCGACGTGGGGCGGATTGCGAGGGGCTCTGCAAGCTCTTCCCCGCCCGCATGTGTCACGACGGCGACTTCGGGCGCAAAACCCTCGACGTGCTCGGCTTCCTTAGTGAAATAGCTCATGGGAATCAAGAGGGGGAAATAGGCGTTTTTATGTCCCGTCGCCTTGAAGCGGGCGTCAAGCTCCCTCTGAATATTCTCCCATATGGCATAGCCGTATGGTCTTATGACCATGGTGCCCTTGACGGGACCGTAATCGACGAGTTTGGTCTTTAAAACGACGTCGGTGTACCACTGCGGAAAGTCCTTATCTATATCCGCTATCTGTTCAACGAAACTCTCCTTTGCCATAAACACAATCACCTTTTGATTTTTTTGATATTATATCACATATCCGCGCAAAAATAAAACGATTTTTACCGCACTTTGGCAATAAAGAAAAAAATGCCCTTTAAAAATTTAATTTAGGCTTATCAAAAAGTTGTAATAAAGGCGTAAATATTGTATAATCTAATCGTTAGATATGGACTTTGACGCACTTAAAAAACTGAAGAGCGGCACGGACGTGCGCGGAGTCGCCGTCGGCGACGAAATTACTCTCACCGACCAAGCCGTATTTGCGATATCCGAAGCGTTTTGCGAATTTCTTATCGACAGGGCAAAAAAGCGCAAATTGAAAATTGCCGTGGGGCACGACCCCAGAATTTCCTCCGAAAGGATCGAAAATGCAGTGTGCGCCGCCCTTTTAAGTTGCGGGGTTGACGTGGTCAAAACGGGGCTTTGCTCCACCCCCTCCATGTTCATACTTTTAAAGGAGAGCAATTTCGATTGCGACGGCTCGGTGATGATAACCGCCTCGCATCTGCCATTCGACAGGAACGGGCTTAAATTCTTCACGCCCGACGGCGGGCTCTCGGGCAAAGACATAGATGAAATTTTAAAGCTCGCCGCAGAGCAGTCGGAAAATGAAGACGGAAGGGCAATCGACGGCAATTCAAAAAAAATTAAAGGCACCGTTGAATACAGACCGTTCATGGACGAATATTCTGCGATTTTAGTCAAAAAAGTTCAAGATATATGCGGAAAAACGCCCCTTAAAGGCAAAAAAATAATTGTAGACGCAGGCAACGGCGCGGGCGGATTTTTCGCCGAAAAGGTGTTAAAGCCCCTCGGCGCGGACACGGAAGGAAGCTTGTTTTTGGAGCCCGACGGCAACTTCCCCAACCATATACCCAACCCCGAGGACGGGACGGCAATCGCCTTTTTGTCGCGAGCCGTCGTTAAAAATAAAGCCGACCTCGGCATAATTTTCGACACGGACGTGGACAGGGCGGCTTGCGTGGACGGCAACGGGCGAGAGATAAACAGGAATGATTTAATCGCCCTGATAGCTTCTATTATCCTTCCCGACAGGGGCGGGGTGATTGTGACCGATTCGGTGACGAGCACCCACCTCACGGACTATATTAAAGAGCTCGGCGGAGAGCACTTGCGCTTCAAGAGGGGCTATAAAAACGTCATAGATAAGTGCATGGAGTTAAATTCGAGCGGCGTATACTCCCCCCTCGCCATAGAGACTTCGGGACATGCGGCTTTCCCCGAAAATTACTATCTTGACGACGGCGCATATCTCGTGACCAAAATTTTATGCGCGATAGCGCTCACGAAAAAATCGCCTTCCGAGATGATAAAGGGGCTTAAACGCCCCCTCGAAGAGAACGAAGTGAGAATTTCGTTCAACCAATCGAGTTCGGACTTCAAATCGGAGGGAGCAAGAGTTATCGAAGGACTCAGAGAGGACGCCGAAAAAATACCCGAAATTAAGCTCGGGCAGGACTTCGAGGGAGTGAGAATGGAGCTTGACGGGCGGTGGATTTTGGTGCGCATGAGCGTGCACGACCCCGTTATGCCCATAAACTTCGAGAGCGATTTTGAGGGAGGGAATATCCGTTCGGCGGAAATGCTTAATGGAATGTTGGAAAAATATCCCTTCCTCGACCTTACAAATCTGAAAAAATTTATTTTCCAATAAGGAGAAACTTTTATGTCCGTAACGACGAAAAGCGTAGACACAATCAGAATTCTTTCGGCAGAAGCAATTCAGAAGGCAAACTCGGGTCACCCCGGCATCTGTCTCGGCGCGGCGCCCATAGGCTATGAGCTGTTTGCAGACCATCTGAACTTCAGCTATAAAAACCCGCACTGGGACAACCGTGACAGATTCGTGCTGTCGGCGGGGCACGGAAGTATGCTTTTATACTCCCTGTTGCACCTCTTCGGCTACAACGTGACTATCGAGGACATAAAGAATTTCAGGCAACTCGGCTCGATAACCCCCGGTCACCCCGAATACGGCAAGACCGACGGCGTTGAAACTTCGACGGGTCCTTTGGGGCAGGGAATAGGCAACGGCGTGGGATTTGCGCTCGCCGAAGCTCACCTTGCGGCTATCTTCAACAAGCCCGACTTCCCCGTCGTGGACCACTACACCTACGTCCTCTGCGGCGACGGCTGTCTCGAAGAGGGAATAGGCTATGAAGCCTGCTCCTTTGCGGGAACGCAAAAGCTCGGCAAATTGATTTTATTATACGATAAAAACGACGTGACCATTGAGGGCGACATACACTCTACCTTCTCCGAGGACACTGCGACGAGGTTTGTCGCCCAAGGTTGGCAGGTGCTGCGCGTTCAGGACGCCAACGACCTCAACTCCTTAAAGAGGGCGATTGATCTTGCAAAGAGCGACCTCTCCCGTCCCTCCATTATAATCTGCAAGACGGCGATAGGCTATGGCTCGCCCCTTCAAAACTCCGCCGACGTGCACGGCGCACCCATGGGGCAGGATAATCTGCAAAAGACAAAGGAATATTTCAATTGGACATATGCGCCCTTCGAGGTGCCCGCAGACGTAAAGGCGCACTGTGCGGCTATCGCCGAAAAGAAGCTTGAAAAAGAGCGCGAATGGAATGCGATGTTTGCAAGATACAAGACGGCTTTCCCCGAGCTTGCGGCAAAATATGCGTCCTTTATGCAGGGCATAGAGCCCGATTTCAAGAAGATGCTCGACAGTCTCGACTTCTCAAAGCCCGAAGCGACGAGAGCGAGCGGCGGCAAAATAATAAACGAAATAGCAAAGGAACTCCCCAACCTCATGTCGGGTTCGGCAGACCTCTCCCCCTCGACAAAGACGGAGATAAAGGAGGGCGGATACTTCTCACCCGAAAACCGCTTGGGGCGCAACATTCACTTCGGCATACGCGAACACGCCATGGCTGCAATATGTAACGGCATACAGCTGCACGGCGGACTGAGAATAGTCTGCTCCACCTTCTTCTCCTTCTCAGACTATATGAAGGGCGGAATAAGGATGAGTGCGCTGATGAATATACCCGTCGTATACGTAATGACGCACGACTCGATAGGCGTCGGCGAGGACGGACCCACCCACCAGCCGATGGAACAGCTGATTGCACTGCGCTCCATACCCAATTTAAAGGTGTTCCGCCCCTGCGACGGAAGGGAGACGCTTGCCGCATACATCGAGGCGTTTACCCAGAACTCCCCCACCGTTCTCGTCCTTACAAGGCAAAATCTCGGACAGTATGCGGGCACGGGAGTTAAGGCGTTGACGGGCGGATATGTGCTGTCCGACGTGGAAAAACCCGACGTAATCCTCATCGGCACGGGCTCCGAAATCGACCTCTGCATGGGCGCAAAGGACTTGCTTTTGAACGAGGGAATAAGGGCGCGCGTCGTCTCAATGCCATGCATGGAAGAGTTCGAAAGGCAGACCGAGCAATATAGAGAAAGCGTACTTCCCAAGTCGGTCAAGGCGAGGGTGTGCGTTGAAGCGGCGTCGCACTTTGCGTGGTATAAGTACTCGCGCGACTATGGCGAAGTGATTGCGATGAAGTCGTTCGGCGTATCGGGACCCGCAAAGCAGCTCTTTGAATACTTCGGATTCACCAAGGAGAACGTTGCCGAAGCCGCAAAGCGTTCGATTGCCCGCGTGAAGAGCGAAAAGTAAATAAAAAAATATAGGCGCGGGGGCGTATGCTTCCGCGCTAAAATATAATTTCAAGAGGTTAAAAATGAGCATAGAGCAGTTATTTTTGAAGAGACAGAGCACGAGGGAGTATTCCGACGCGCCCGTGAGCGACGAACAGCTTGAAGAAATTTGCAGGCTTGCGACGCTCGCCCCCTCCGCCGTCAACTCGCAGCCCTACAAGCTGTATGCTGTAAACGGCGAAAAGGCAAAGCAATTTGCAAAGAACGTGCAGATACTCGGCAGTAACAAGTGGGCGTCCTCCTGCCCCTCCTTCATAGTTATTCAAGAGGGCAAGCCCGCAATTGTCGAAAGGTTGGGGCAAAGACTTTTAAAGACCGAATTTCTGCCCATAGACGTGGGTATTCTGAGCGCGTACATCGTGCTCGCCGCAGAGGATATGGGATTGCAGACCTGTATTCTCGGCATGCGCGACGAAAAGGGCATTGCTAAATTTTTGGGGCTTGACGAGGGGGCGAAATTCCCGCTTGTGATAGCCGTGGGACATGCGCCCGAGGGCTATCCCGTGCGCGAGAAGAAGAGAAATCCCCTCAATGAGACCTATACCCTCATAAAGTAATTATATAAAAAAATTCAAAGGTGCGGAACGCAATTTTTTAAGCGTTCCGCACCTTTTTAAACCCTGAAATTTTTCAATTGCCCCGCATATATGCCGCAGATAAACTCGTTTCAGGACTGACCGTAGAGCTGTTCCTTGG
>CANRKX010000064.1 GCA_947631325.1 uncultured Clostridia bacterium
AAGCCCGTCGAGGCGGGCGCAGATCTCGCCGTAATCTTCAAGCGTCTTGCCCGCGACGTTGGCGATGATGACGACGCCCTTGCTCTTCAAAAAGGGCAAGTCCTCCTTAATGAAGTGTTCGACGCCCGGGTTTTGCAGCCCGACGGCGTTTAATATGACCGAAGGTCCCTCTGCTATGCGGGGAACGGGATTGCCGAGACGGGGCTCGAGCGTGGTGCCCTTCGTGGACACACCGCCGAGAACCGAAATATCATATAAAAGGTTATATTCCCTGCCGAAGCCGAAGGTGCCGCTCGCGGCGATGACGGGGTTTTTGAACTTCACCCCGCATATCTCAACTTGCAGATTTGCCATTTTATCTCCTTTGACCCACCCCAAAGCGGGCGGTCGAAGTATAAGAATATTCTGCCTTAAAGCTCTATATCGTCTATATTGAACACGGGTCCGTCGCGGCAGACGCGCGCGTTGCCGCCGTCCGCAGTTTTGCACACGCACACAAGGCATGCCCCCATTCCGCAGCCCATTCTCTCCTCGAGCGAGACAAAGCAGGGGGTCAAAATGCCGTTTTCCTTTAATTTTTGCTTCAAAACCCTTAACATTACGGGCGGACCGCAGGCTATAATTGCGTCGGCTTTAATCCCCGCCGCGTCCTTTAAATATGCCGAAACAGCGTTATCCTTTTTTCCGTAGCTTCCGTCGTCGGTCACAATTGTGAGCTTTTTGCTCTTTTTAAGCTCCTCTTCAAGGCACACCGCGCCGGCGTTGCGGAAACCGATATACGAATAAAAATTTTTATTATTGCAGTGTTCGCGAATGGTGGCAATCAAGGGAAAAATTCCCACTCCGCCGCCTATTACGACGACGTCTTTGAAGTCGTCCAAGTCAAACCAATTGCCGAGGGGCAACAAAACCTGAAGCTTTCTGCCCTCTTCGACTGTGGAAAGATACTTCGTGCCGCCCCCCTTTATCTGATAGCACACCGAGATATCCCGACCTTCCGATATGCACACGCCGAGAGGACGGCGTAAAAGATTTGCGCCGTTGCCCGTCGAGAGGTTGACGAACTGCCCGCCGTGAATTAAGCCGCAGTCCTCGGGCAGGGTCAAAGTTATCATATGGATATTTTCGGCAATTCTTTTATTGCTTTTTACGGTTGCGAGTAAATCTTTCATTATCTATACACTTATATTATCTGCCCATCTTGCCGATTGCGCCGAGAAGGTCTTGCTGCATATCTATGCAAGCCGCGCGCGCCGCGTCGTAATAGCTCATTCCGCTGTATTCGGGGTTTCTGTATGCGCAGATTATCCCGCGAGAGGAGTTGACGACGCCGCCCAATCCGTGCCCGTCGAAGCAGACTTTGAGCATTTCCGCGCTTCCGCCCTGCGCGCCGTAACCGGGGATGAGGAAGAAGGTGTTGGGAAGCTGTTTTCTCAACCTCGCCGCTTCCTCGGGGTGGGTTGCGCCGACTACAGCGCCCACTTCGGAATAGCCGTACTTGCCTATCGCGTCCTTGCCCCACTCCGCAACGAGTTCGCCCATCTGTTCATAGACGTACTTGCCGTTTTCGAGCTTTAAGTTCTGCAACTCGCCCGACGAGGGGTTGGAAGTCTTGACGAGGACGAATATCGACTTATTGTTCTTTTTGATATCGTCGATAAAGGGCTTTATTCCGTCTGTGCCGAGATAGCCGTTGACGGTAAGCATATCGGACGGGAACGCCTGCAATTTCTTTCCGCCGACGTCGGTTGTGCCGAGATAGGCGGTCGAATAACAGCCCGCCGTCGAACCTATGTCGTTGCGCTTGCAGTCGGCAATTACAGTCATGCCCCTGCCGCGCGCGTAATTTACGGTGTAGTCGAAGGCGCGCAGCCCCTCATAGCCGTACATCTCATAGTAGGCTATCTGCACCTTTACGGCGGGGACGATATCGCACACCTTGTCGATTATGTTCATGTTGAACTCGATGAGCCTTTCCGCCGCGCCCTCGAAGGTGGAGATATCCTCCCTCATCTCGTCGGGCAGATACGAAAAGCTCGTGTCCAGCCCCACGCAGGTGGGGTTTTGCATTGCAATTATCTTTGAAATCAACTCGTCAATCATATTTTATCCCTCTTATAAAATCTTTAGGAAAATTTTATTTATTTTGATATTTTATATCGCCGTCAACCAAGGTGTACTCAACTTCGCCGTACACCTCATACCCGTTGAAGGGGGTATTTTTGCCCTTTGAAAGGAAGTTGTTGCCGTCTATCTTATATTTTTTATTGAAATCAACTATCGCGATATCGGCGGGTGCGCCCTCTTTGAGTTCGCCGCCCTCAAGCCCCAAAATTTGGGCGGGAACGCGGCTCATTCTGTCCGAAAGCTCGGGAAGGGTCAGATAGCCCGCCTTTACAAGATAGGTATAGCTGAGAGAAAGGCTTGTCTCAATTCCGCTCATTCCGAACGCCGCCGACTGATACTCCACCTGTTTATCCTTTAACGAGTGGGGCGCGTGGTCGGTGACTATGCAGTCAATAGTGCCGTCCTTCAATCCCCTCTTTATCTCGTCCACGTCGCGCTGTTCGCGGACGGGCGGATTGACCTTGGTGAAGGTGTCGAACGACTTTATTATGTCGTCCGTCAATATGAAATAATGGGGACAGGTCTCGGCAGTCACTTTGACTCCGCGCGCCTTCGCGCTCCTTATTATCTCAACCCCGCTGTACGTCGATACGTGGCAGATATGCACGGGAATATCGAGGCTCTCGGAGAGGGCAATTTCCCTCGCTATCATTATGTCCTCCGCCGCCCTCGGGCTGCCTTTAAGCCCCGTTACGGTGGAGTTGAATCCCTCGTTGACGACGCCGCCGTCCACGAGGTCGATATCCTCGCAATGGCATAGGCACTTTAAGTTGAAGCCGTTGGCATACTCCATCGCAAGGCGCATTATATATGAATTTTTGACCGATCTGCCGTCGTCGCTCAAAGCGACCGCGCCCGCCGATTTCATCTTGCCGATATCGGCGAGAGCTTCCCCCTTTTCGCCCTTTGTAATCGCGCCGATGGGGTGAACCTTGCATAGGTTGACCTCCGCCGCGCGGGTCTTTATATACTTCACGACGACCGCGTTGTCGCACACGGGGTCGGTGTTGGGCATACAGCAGACCTGCGTCACGCCGCCCTTGACCGCCGCGCGCGAGCCGCTCTCTATGTCCTCCTTGCCCTCGTATCCGGGCTCGCGGAAGTGGACGTGAATGTCGATAATCCCGGGCAAAACGTGCAGTCCGTTCGCGTCGATTATCGGGCAATCCTGCTCGATTTTGGGTGCGATTTTCTGTATTTTGCCGCCGTCGACGAGCAAATCCGCCTTAAATTCCCTGCCGTCGGCGACGACCGTGCCGCCCTTTATCAGAAGTTTCATAAGTTGTTCTCCCTGTATTCGTTGAGAAGCTTCAATATACTCATTCTGACCGCAAGCCCGTTGGTGACTTGCCAAAGTATCTTACTGCTGTCGCCGTCGATGACTTGCGGAGTAAGCTCCACCCCCCTGTTAACGGGACCGGGGTGGAGAATTATCGCGTCCTTTTTGGCGTATTTCAAGATGCCGTCGTTTACGCCGAAGTACCGCGAATACTCCGAGAGCGAGGGGAAGAGTCCGCCGTTCTGACGTTCGAGCTGTATCCTCAGCCCCATTACGGCGTCCGCGCCGTCAACAGCCTGCTCGCGCGAGGTTGCGACGTGCGCCCCCAATTTTTCCAATTGTTTGGGCATCATGGTTGCGGGCGAATACACCCACACTTCCGCGCCGAACTTGCCAAGTCCGAATATGTTGCTCAAAGCCACGCGGCTGTGCTTTATGTCGCCGAGAATGGCAACTTTAAGCCCCTTTAATTTGCCGAAATGTTCGCGCATGGTGAACATGTCGAGGAGGGCTTGAGTGGGGTGCTCGTGCATGCCGTCGCCGCCGTTTATGACCGACGCCTTGACGTGCTCGGCAAGCAGTTTGGGCGCACCCGCCATGGGGTGCCTTATGGCGATAAAGTCGATTTTCAGTGAATCGAGGGTCTCGCCCGTGTCAATCAGAGTCTCGCCCTTTTGCACCGAGCTCGTCGCGACAGACACGTTTACTTCGTGCGCGCCGAGATACTTGCCCGCAAGCTCGAACGAGGTGCGCGTCCTCGTGCTGTTCTCGTAAAAGAGGGTGACGAGAGTTCTGCCCTTCAAGTCCTCGCCCTTCTTGGGTTGGGATGAGAGCATTTTTTTGGTCTGAACGGCGCCGTCGAGGATACTTTCAATCTCCTCCGCCGACAAATCCTGAAGTCCCAATAAATCTTTTCTTTTGAGCATTTTCACCTTCCGTCAAACGGCAGTAAAAAAGCGGCAAAGGCGCCTAAATAGCCGCGCCCTTCCGCTCGGATATACGGGTTGTTATCGGGACGGTAGCCGTCCTTCTTTCTGCCGTGAATTTTTCCACAATTTCCCGCCTCGTTTCAATTAATATGATTATAGCACGCGCGGCGCAAATTGTAAAGCGCGAAAGGGCATTTTTTTAATTAAAAATTTGCCTTTGCGCTCCCTTTGCCCTCTAAAACGCGGGGGATTTATGATTTAAATTATTCTCTGCACCGTAAACCCCGTCTTGTCGCAGGAGGTGAGAATATATTCCGTGCCGTCGATAACCTGCCTTAAGGGGAAATAAGCCGCCCCGTGTATGTGTCCGAACACCACCTTGTCGGCGCGCTGTTCCGAGAAAAGGCGCATAAAGAGGGTGTCGCGCACCTTTAAAGAATAGGGCGGATAGTGTATCATGACGATGAGTTTATCCCCCTCTTCGCGCACCTTTTCCACCTGTTTGAAGCAGAGCTTGAACCGCTCGACCTCCCTTAAATACAGCTTTTCATCGTTCTCGGTATAGTCTCCGCTCCCCGGGCAAGTCCACCCGCGCGAGCCGCAGATGACTATATCGCCGAACTTCAGGCAGTCGTTCTGAAGAAAGTAAAAGCTGTCGTCGGGGGCGGCGGCGCGGAGCTTGGTTATCCCGTTCCACCAATAGTCGTGATTGCCGCGGATAAACACCTTTTTGCCCGTCAATCCCTTTAAGCTGTTCAAGTCGTACAACCCGTCCTCAAAGGAGAGCCCCCAACTGACGTCGCCGCAAATCAACACAATGTCGTCGTCGCCCACCTTTTTTAGCCAGTCGGCTTTTATCCTTTCAAAGTGATTTTCCCACCCCGCGCCGAATATGTCCATCGGCTTTTCGGATCGCCCCGAAAGGTGTAAATCGCTTATCGAAAAAATCTTCATAACGCTATTTTACCATAATCTTCGGCAAATTTAAAGCGTTTTGAATGATATATTTTAATCCGACAAAATCGCGAAATTTGTCGTATAATTAGCCTATTATGCGTGACATAGTACTATATAAACGCGTAAAATCGACCTTAAAACACCCAATAAAAATCCACCCGCATAGCGGGTGGTATTTCATTTTCGGGCAAAGCCCTAATCAGTACAGGCTGCGCACAAGT
>CANRKX010000065.1 GCA_947631325.1 uncultured Clostridia bacterium
TATTGCGAGGATGAGGACGGCGCGATGAAGATCGCGCAGACGCTCAACGCGAGGGGAATCAAGACAAAGCGAAATTGCGCGTGGTCGCCAAATGCAGTCATGCGCATCTTGACAAATGAAATTTATACGGGGAAAGTCGTCAACGGAAAGCAGGAGATTTCCGATTTTCTGACGGGACAGCGCAAATGCAAGGACGAATCGGAATGGCTTATCACCGAAAAGGAGAGCCTGCGAATTGTCAATCAAGACGTTTTCGACAAGGCGCAGAAAATCATCTGTGCGCGTGGGCAGACGTTCAAACTCGACAAGACGCGGCACAGCAATCAATATTTGTTTTCCACGCTGATCAAGTGCAAGGACTGCGGGTGGTCGTTCCGCCGCGTCGAGCGCACCTATAAGAATACATACGTCACATGGGTGTGTTCGGGGCGGAATGGAAACGGCGCGGACAGCTGTCCCAATCGCACCGTGATCGACGAAAAGGAACTCATAAAGGTGATCTCCGACTATTTTGCCTACATATTGTCCCACCAGAAAAACGTGATAGATTATGTGAACGCAGAGTTTAAGAAGGTCTATCGGGAGAAAGAGGAGAACGTCGAAAGGGGAAAATCGGTGAGGGCGGAACTTCAAAGGCTCGAAAAGACGCGGGAGAAGTATATGAACCTCTACACCGACGACTTGATTTCGCGCGAGGAACTCAACGAACGCCTTTTGGGAGCGAAGCAGAGGAAGGAAGCCCTCGAAGCAGAACTGAAAATGATAGAGAGCCGTATGACGATGCACGAGCGGCTGGACGGCGTTCTGAAAAAGACATTCCGCTCCATTGCGGACATTGCCGACGTGTCGCAGATGACGAACGCACAACTCAAACGCATCGTGCGGCGGATCGAGGTCGATCATGAAGGGAATGTGGACATTTTCCTGCAATTAAATTCCGAACTCGGCTTAGAGAACGCTATTCCGATCGAAAGCGAAGTAGGGGAGGAGACGACCGTTCCCGACTTGGACGACTGCACACAAGGACGTCACGGAGAGGTTGAAAGCCCTCGACGGTGCGCTGTATAAGAGGGTGAGAAAGGTACTTGACAAAAACCTCTCCGAAAGGCATATCCGCGGCGGCATTGCGACAAAGCGCAAGTACGAGAGCGCCAAAAAAATCAAAAAATTTTAAATTGGTAAAAATTCGCCGCTTATAAATTTGAAAAACGTATGCGTTTATGATATAATTGACGTTAAGAAAACAATTCGGAACAACAAATGTCGAAATTATTGGGCATAGACGTCGGTTCGACGACCGTCAAGGCGACCGTCGTTGACGACGGAAAAATTTTATACAGCTCGTATGTAAGGCACTTCTCGAAGGTTAAGGAGACGGTGCTTTCGGAGTTGAACAAGATAAAGTCGCAGTTCGGCGGCTCGTATGCGGCGGCGATTACGGGCAGCGCGGGGCTGGGGCTTTCCCAACGCAGCGGAGTAACCTTCGTGCAGGAGGTGCAGGCTGCGTTTATTGCCATACGCAGATTTTATCCCGATATAGACGTAGCCGTCGAGCTCGGCGGCGAGGATGCAAAGATTATCTTCGTCACGGGCGGCACCGAACAGCGCATGAACGGCAGTTGCGCGGGCGGCACGGGCGCATTCATCGATCAGATGGCGACCCTTCTCAATATAAACGTGCAGGAGATGGACGAATACGCCCTCCGCGCCGAAAAGACCTATCCCATAGCCTCCCGTTGCGGGGTGTTCGCAAAGTCGGATATCCAGCCCCTCTTGAATCAGGGCGCGAGCAAGGAGGATATCTCGGCTTCCATATTTCAGGCTGTCGTCGATCAGACCGTTTCGGGACTTGCGCAGGGCAGGCGGATTAAGGGCAAAGTGCTCTTCCTCGGCGGTCCTCTGTACTTTTTAAAGGGATTGCGCAGGGCGTTCAAGACAACTCTCAACCTTGACGACGAACACGCCGTATTCCCCGACAACGCCCCCTGTTTTATGTCGATAGGCGCGGCTCTTTATTCGGCAAACGTCCAACCCGAGGACATTGACGAAATAATACAAAAGATTTCCTCCGTAAAGGAGAGCGACGAAATAATCACGGGCAAACCCCTCTTCGAGAGCAAGGAGGAGTATGCCCAATTCGTTGCGCGCCACCGCGCGACAGACCTTAAATTTGCCGATATCGCCACATATTCGGGCGATTGCTACTTGGGAGTGGACTCGGGCTCGACCACTACAAAACTCATGGTCATAACCCCCGACTGCCGCATACTCTGGTCGCACTATCAGTCCAACAACGGTCAGCCGCTCGACATAGTCGTCAACCGTCTCAAAGAATTTTTAAGGGCGGGCGAGGGCAGAATAAAGATACGCGCAAGCGCAGTCACGGGCTATGGCGAGGATCTGATAAAGAGCGCTATCAAGGCTGACTTCGGCATTGTCGAGACGGTCGCGCACTTCAAGGCAGCCCTCCACTTCAACCCCAAGGTGGACTTCATAATAGACATCGGCGGACAGGACATAAAGTGCTTCAAGATAAAAAACGGCGCCATTGACTCCATAATGCTCAACGAGGCTTGCTCCTCGGGCTGCGGTTCGTTCATTCAGACCTTTGCAAAGGCGATGGGCATGGAGATAGACAAGTTCTCGCAGGAGGGGCTTTACGCCCGTCACCCCGTCGAGCTCGGCTCGCGCTGTACGGTGTTCATGAACAGCGCGGTGAAGCAGGCGCAAAAAGAGGGGGCGGGAGTGGACGATATCTCCGCAGGGCTCTCGTCGTCGATAGTAAAAAATGCGATATATAAGGTTATCCGCGCGTCGAGCGCGGACGAATTGGGAAAGAATATAGTCGTTCAGGGCGGCACTTTTTTGAACGACGCCGTTCTCCGCTCGTTTGAGTTGGAGACGGGCAAAAACGTCATACGTCCCGGTATTGCGGGGCTTATGGGGGCATTCGGCGCGGCTCTGTACGCCAAGGAAAACGTCAGGGGCGACAGCACGACGGCGGAGCTTGAAGAGCTTGAAAACTTCTCGTATACTTCAAAATCCACCAACTGCCGCGGCTGTACTTCAAACTGCAACATAAACGTCATCTCCTTCGGCGACGGCAGAAAATTCATTTCGGGAAACAAGTGCGAGCGCGGCGCGGGATTGAAGCCCGCTTCAACCGACCTCGATATATACACCTATAAACAACAGCGACTTTTGGAGTGCGTGACGGGTGTAAGGGGCGATAGGGGCGTCGTCGGACTGCCGCTGCAGCTCGGAATGTACGAACAGCTTCCCCTTTGGGCGGGCTTTTTCGAGAGCCTCGGCTTCGAGGTCGTCCTCTCCGAAAAGTCGTCGCGAAAGCTCTACTTTAAAGGTCAGCACACCGTCGCGTCGGACACGGCTTGCTATCCCGCAAAGCTCATGCACGGGCACATTGAGAGCCTTTTGGATATGGGGGTGGACTTCATCTTCCTCCCCTGCGAGAGCTACAATATTGACGAGCACTACTCCACAAATCACTATAACTGCCCCGTCGTCGCGTACTATCCCGAACTCTTAAAGGCGAATAACGAGCGGTTGAACGACAAAAATTTCATAATGCCCTACATAGACCCCAATATGAGGAAGAGCACGGTTGACGCCCTTCACCGCGCGCTGTCGCGCTTCAAACTCACCAAGGGCAAAATTTCCAAGGCTCTCGACGAGGGCTTTGCCCGCCTTGAAAAGTATCACGAGGACGTGCGCGCCAAGGCGGACGAAATATGCGACAAGGCTGAAAGGCAGGGCAAGCAGATTATTGTGCTTGCGGGTCGCCCCTATCACCTCGACAACGAGATAAATCACGGCATAAACAAGCTGTTGACGTCGTTGGGGCTTGCCGTGCTCTCCGAGGACTCGGTATTCGAGAGAAGCGAGCCCGTCAAGGTGGACGTCTTGAACCAGTGGACGTATCACGCGCGGCTGTACAGGGCGGCAAACTACGTGTCCAAGAGGGATAACTTCAACCTCGTCCAACTCGTCTCCTTCGGGTGCGGGCTGGACGCAATAACCACCGATCAGGTGCGCGCCATTTTGGAGAAGAATAATAAACTGTATACACAGATAAAGATAGACGAAATCAACAATTTGGGCGTCGTTAAGATAAGGTTGAGGAGTATGCTCGCCGCTATCGAGGAACAAGCGAGGAAGTGAGATGGAAGAGAAGACCGCCGATTATACAACTCAATATCCCGTCTGGAACGACTCGATGAAGAGTACTTATAAGATTCTCGTCCCCGATATGCTGCCTTGGCACTTCATGATTATGGAGAAGGTGTTCAAGCTTGAAGGATACGACCTCGAAGTGCTCAAAAACGAGACGCGCACGGTGATTGACGAGGGCTTGAAGCACGTCCATAACGACACGTGCTATCCCTGCCTTTGCGTCGTCGGGCAGTATATTGACGCCTTGAAGAGCGGAAAATACGACTTGAATCACACCGCCCTCATGATAACCCAAACGGGCGGCGGGTGCCGTGCGTCAAACTATATGCCCCTAATAAGAAAGGCGATAAAAAACGAATTCCCGACGGTGCCCGTCATTTCGGTCAACTTTTCGGGGCTGGAAAAGGAGTCGTCCTTCCCCATAGGCGCAAAGCTCTTTTTAAAGCTCGCATACAGCATCTTTTACGGCGACACGATCATGTGGTGCTACAACCAGACCAAGCCGTACGAAAAGGAGCAGGGCGCGGCGGACAGGGCGAGGGAGGAGGCTGTCTCCTTCGTCGTGGACAAGTACGAACACGGCGGATACAGAAAATATAAAAAGATAAATAAGAGGATTATTGAACTCTTCGGCGCAATTCCCCGCACCGACGAAAAGAAGGTCAAAGTGGGCATTGTCGGCGAGATATACGTCAAATATTCGGGTCTCGGCAACAACAATCTCGAAAAATTTTTGCTCTCGGAGAACTGCGAACCCGTCGTGCCCGCACTTATGGATTTCGTGCTGTATTGCATTGTCAACGTCGTCAACGACGGCAAGCTTTATGGGCACAGCAGGGTGACTTCGGCGATATATAATCTGGTCTATAAGATAGCCCATCACATGCAGAAGAAGATAATAAAGCTGTTTGAAAAGGACGGCAATTTTATGCCCGTGCACGACTTCGAGCACCTCCGCCACTGCGCCGATAAGGTTATAAATCAGGGCGTCAAGATGGGGGAGGGGTGGCTCATTCCCTCAGAAATGGCTGCCCTCGCCGAGACGGGCGTTCCCAACATAGTCTGCGCCCAGCCCTTCGGGTGCCTGCCCAACCACGTCGCGGGCAAGGGAGCAATAAGGACGCTTAAAAATATATATAAGGACGAAAACATCGTCGCCGTCGATTACGACCCCTCGGCGACCAAAGTCAATCAGGAGAACAGGATAAAACTCATGCTCGCCACCGCCAAGGAACAGCTCTACGGTCAGTCCTGAAACGAGTTTATCTGCGGCATATATGCGGGGCAATTGAAAAATTTCAGG
>CANRKX010000066.1 GCA_947631325.1 uncultured Clostridia bacterium
TCAAGTCAAGACGGCATTTTGTATAATAAAAATAAAACAGAACTTATTCAATGTCCGTGCGCGAAATCTTCTGTAACCATACCCGATAGTGTAACTTCTATCGATTATGATGTGTTCTATAATTGTGCAAGTCTTGAAAACATAACTGTTGATACAAACAACGTAAATTATTCAAGTCAAGACGGCATTTTGTATAATAAAAATAAAACAGAACTTATTCAATGTCCGTGCGCGAAATCTTCTGTAACTATACCCGATAGTGTAACTTCTATCGGCGATTGGGCGTTCTCTAATTGTACAAGTCTTGAAAGCATAGAAATCCCTGATAACGTAACTTCTATAGGCAGGAGTGCTTTCTCGGGTTGCGCTAACCTTGAAAGTGTAATTATAGGCGGCGGGGTAACTTCTATTGGCGATTGGGCGTTCCTGTATTGCACAAGCCTTAAAAGCGTGACTTTTGAAAATCAAACGGGCTGGAGAATGGGTAAGGGGAGGAAAATTGACGTAAGCGACGCTGCGACAAATGCAAACAACTTGAAAGATACTTATTGCGATTTTCCATGGTATCGCCATGACGAGGAATAAGGCGGCGGAATAAAAAAATTGCGGCGGGCGCGGAAATTTTTTCCGCGCCCGCTCACCTCATTAACATAAAAAAGCGCGGACATATGCCCGCGCTTTTGCGATTTTTTGTGAACTTTTTTACTTTGTGCAATTCTTTTTCAGCGTCTTCAAGCACTCCCAAAGTTCGTCGGGGATGCGGGTCTTAATGGTGCCGTTGTAATACCCCTCGATTTCCTCGGCTTCCTTCGCCCACTTCGCCTTATCGACGGCGAGTATCTCTTTAAGGTCGTCAATCCCGAACTTCCTGCCCTTGGAAATCTCGTAGTCCAGCTCGGAAATGTCGATATCCTCGGGATTGGGAACGTATCCTATCGCCGTCTCCTGCGCGCCGATGGGGTTGTCGTCGCACCTCTTCAATATCCACTCGAGCACGCGCATATTGTCGCCGAAGCCGGGCCACATGAAGTTGCCGTCCGCGTCCTGTCTGAACCAGTTGACGTTGAATATCTTGGGGGGATTTTTGACCTTTTTGCCCATTTCAATCCAGTGCGCGAAGTAGTCGCCCATGTGATATCCCGCAAAGGGCTTCATCGCCATGGGGTCGTGGCGCAGAACGCCGGTAGCTCCCGTCGCCGCCGCCGTCGTCTCGGACGACATTGCAGAGCCGATGAATACGCCGTGATTCCAATCCCTCGACTGATAAACGAGGGGGGTGGTGGAAGCCCGCCTGCCGCCGAAGATTATTGCCGAGAGGGGCACGCCTTTAAGCGAGTTGAACTCGGGCGAAACGCAGGGGCAGTTGACCGCGGGTGCGGTGAAACGGCTGTTGGGGTGCGCCGCGCAGGTAGATTTGTCCTTTTTGTCGAACTTTTCGGGGTTCCACGGCTTTCCCGTCCAGTCGATGACGTGTTGGGGAAGTTCCTTCGTCAGCCCTTCCCACCAAACGGTCATGTCGTCGGTGTTGAGTGCGACGTTGGTGAATATAGTGCCGCGCTTTGTCGATTCGAGCGCGTTGAAGTTGGAGTGCTCGTTGGTGCCGGGCGCGACGCCGAAGAAGCCGTTCTCGGGGTTGACAGCCCAGAGTCTGCCGTCCTCGCCGACCCTTATCCACGCGATATCGTCGCCCACGCACTCAATCTTATATCCCTTGTCGAGGTAGTGTTTGGGGGGGATAAGCATGGCAAGATTGGTCTTGCCGCACGCCGAGGGGAACGCCGCCGCAACGTACTTTTTCTCGCCGTTGGGGAAGGTGACTCCCAAAATAAGCATGTGCTCAGCCATCCAGCCCTCGTTCTTGCCGAGGTAGCTTGCAATGCGGAGCGCAAAGCACTTTTTGCCGAGCAAAACGTTGCCGCCGTAAGCCGAGTTTACAGAAATTATCGTGTTGTCCTCGGGGAAGTGCAATATATATCTCTTATCTGCGTCCACGTCGCACTTTGCGTGGAAGCCCTTTATAAAGTCTCCGTCCTTGCCGATAGCTTCAAGGCAGTCCTTTCCGACCCTCGTCATAATGTTCATGTTGAGAACGACGTAGATCGAGTCGGTGACCTCGATGCCTATCTTTGCGAAGTCGCTGCCGACGACGCCCATGGAGTAGGGAATGACGTACATCGTCCTGCCCTTCATGGAGCCGCGAGCAATCTCCTTGGCGAGCTCGTAAGCCTCGCGGGGGTCCATCCAGTAGTTTATGGGGCCCGCGTCCTCTTTGTTCTTGGTGCATATAAAGGTTCTGTCCTCAACGCGCGCCACGTCGTTTACCTTTGTGCGGTGCAGATAGCAGTCGGGCAGAAGATTCTGGTTGAGCTTTATGAGCTCGCCGCTTCTTACGGCTTCCTCTTTCAGCTCCTTTATCTGCTCTTCGCTGCCGTCGATCCATACAATTTTGTCAGGTTGACCGAGCTCTGCGCTCGCCTCGACGAAGTCGAGTACTTTCTTATTTTTTGTCGGATTCATATACGCTCCTTTCAATTGAAAAAAAATTTCTTTCCGAATATCATTATACTTAAAATTTCAAATAATTGCAAACATTTTAAAATAACTGTCCGCCTTAAAAAATGTTGAGACAAAAACTCAAAAAAATGTATTTATTTACAAATTTTATCAAAAAAACGCCCCCTTTTTCACAGTATAATTTATAAAAGTATAAAAAAGGAATATTGCGGGGAAGGTATGGGCGGATACACCAAAAACGTTGCGGTTTTGAGGGGATTGAAGGAGGGATTTTCGGCGGACGGCGGCGCGCTGTCGGGGCTTGTCCGCGCCGAAAAGTACGGCTCGGAGCTGAGGGTGGAGGTGAGCCTTATCAACTTCGCGCCCCTCTCGGAGGGCAGATACGTGACCGCCATAACCGACGGCAACTGCTGCGAGATTATCGAAAACAACCTCTTCGAGGGGGTCTCCCAAGTGGACACGGGCGGGGGTTTCGCCGCGGCGGTGTGCTATGTGAACGGCGGAGTCCAACTAATCGCGACAGCCGTCTGCGGCGACTTTTCGGGCGAGGCGCTGGCGTTGAGGGACGCCGTCGTCCGCGCAGAGAAGATAAAGAACGAGAATTTGGAAGCCTATGACGACGGCGCGATTGCCGAGGAGAATTACTATGAATTCGCAGAAATTGATGAAGACGGTGGAGCTGTATGCCAGGATGCGCCGCAAAAAGAAGAGCTTTCGGGCGGCGAAGATGAAGAGAATTCTCGCCCTCTCCAAGACGCGCGCGTCGGATTTGAGGACGACCAACTCACAGGCGGCAACCCCGCAATCGGCAAATCAACAATCGACGACCCCGCAGGCAAAAAAACAACAGCCAACGGGCTCGCGGGCGGCGACTTCTATGAAAAGATGAAGGGCGAGATTGAGGGATTGCTGTCGGCATATCCCCCCGAAGAGAGCTTGAACGGCGCAATTTCGGGCGCAACTTTCGTGAGGATAGGTTACGGCGACGGCAAGTTTTACGCCTTCGGGATAATCCGCGACGGCTCGAAGCCCGCATACATATGTTACGGCGCCCCCGCAGCCGACGACTCTCCCCCGCCCGAGAGCATGGCGGATATCGCCTCCTTTCTGCCCGTGCCCTCGGGAAATTTCAAGGGCTTTTGGATGATCTATCAGGACGCTTCCACGGGCGCAACCGTTAAGGTTATCTCCTCCTGATTATTTGAGTCCGCGGTAGGGCTTGAATATAAAAAGAGAATACAGCACGAAGAGTGCGGCGACAGCCGAAATCCCCAAAAAAGTGCGGTATATATAGCTGTTGTAAAGGCACAAAAAAAGCAGGAGGTTGAAGCCCGAAAAGGCAAAAACACCCCCGCATATGCCTAAAATAACGAGTATTAAGGTACACAGATTACATGAAAGTCTCATACATAGAGTATGGGGCTTTCTCTCATTTTAATTCAGATTACGATGTTGTCGAGTACGAGCTTGTCAAAGTCGGGCGTCTCGGCAAAATCGCTCTTTGAAAATCTCACGGTGTTGAACTTCGCGTAGTTGAAGATATGCGTCTTCAAAAGTATGGGCGTCGCAATGTCCAGCCCCTCGCAGATGTCGGCAAGATAGTTAAAAAATTGCGAATACGTGAACTTATCCGCCCGCTCGTACGTCAGCTGTTTTACTATCTTGCCGTCGCTTATTACCTTTGCCCAAATCTTAAACATACTGCGATTATACAAAAAAAACTCGGATATTTCAACCTATTTATTGACATTCTCGCGCGAAAAAGTTAAAATAAAACAAAAATAGTATTTCAAGGACGTGAAAAATGCAGAAAATCGACAGACAGATAATAGAATTGTTGACTGAGGACTCCCGCTTAACCCCCAAAAAGATAGCGTCGGCGCTGAGCGTGCCCGAAGCCACGGTAAAGGAAAAGATCCGCGCTCTCGAGGACAACGGCGTGATCGTCAAGTACACGGCGATAATCAACGCCGAGGAGTATGAAGAGGAAGCGGTCGAGGCGTTGATAGAGGTCAAGGTCACCCCCCAGCGCGGTCACGGGTTCGATAAGATTGCCCGCGAGATTGCCGCCCACGACGAGGTGCAAAACCTCTATCTGATGAGCGGCGGCTTCGACCTCGCCGTCATCGTCCGCGGCAAGTCGCTGCGTTCGGTCGCCCGCTTCGTGTCCGAAAAGATCTCCACCTATGAGACTGTCATCTCCACCGCCACGCACTTCATTTTGAAGAAGTATAAGGTTGAGGGGGCTCGCATGACCGGCGAGGGGGATAAGAACAGACTGTCCGTTCAGGCTTAACGCTCCCGAGCGCGCCGCATATATGCGTCGCATAACTGTGTCGAGCTTGCGTTTGCCCTCGGTCACGTACTTCATTGTACGCTCCCGTCGGGACAATCCGCGCT
>CANRKX010000067.1 GCA_947631325.1 uncultured Clostridia bacterium
GATTATAGCCCTGCTGAGTGGGATATGGCGTGTTGTTCTGACCTTCGTTTGAAGGATATTGCCCGCTTAACTGGCTGTAAGGTCCCGTAACCGACATTCTGCCTTGCCCCTGAGAAGCGGGCTCGTTGAACATGGGGCGGGGATAGCTCTTGCGCTGGTCCTCGGGCTGTTTATTGTCAAATCCCGGGAAGCCCGTCGCGATGACGGTAATTTCAACCTCGTCATGCACGTTGGGGTCAATTCTCGCACCGAAAATGATGTTTGCGGAAGCGTCCACGACACTGCGCACAAGCTCGGCTGCGTCGGAAACTTCGTCAAAAGTCAAATCCTGTCCGCCGACGACATTTAAAATAACGCCGCGCGCACCCTCTATCGTTGTCTGTAAAAGAGGGCAGTTGACTGCAACCCTCACCGCTTCTATAATCCTGTTTTCGCCCTTTGCGACGCCGACGCCGAGGTGAGCAATGCCCTTGTCCTTCAAAATGGTGCGGACATCGGCAAAGTCGAGGTTGATAAGCGACGGGTTGACGATAAGCTCTGTCAGCCCCTTTATACCCTGCTTCAATATTTCGTCCGCGACCTTCAACGCTTCGGTCATGGGCGTATTCTTGGGGATAACCGTCTTTATTTTGTCGTTGGGTATGACTATAAGAGTATCGACGAACTTTTTGAGGTTATCGATGCCCTTAACTGTATTTTCCTTGCGCTTTTTGCCTTCGAAGCCGAAAGGTTCGGTGACGACTGCAACGGTGAGAATTTTCTGTTCCCGCGCAATCTTGGCGATAATGGGCGCCGCGCCCGTGCCCGTGCCGCCGCCCATGCCTGCGGTTATAAACAGAAGGTCCGTCCCCTCAACGGCTTTGGTGAGCTCTTCAATGCTCTCCTCCGCCGCCTGTCTGCCTATGTCGGGGTCTGCGCCCGCTCCAAGCCCCTTTGTGAGGTTCTTGCCTATCTGAATTTTATTTTCGCAGGGCGACATGGCGAGGATTTGGCTATCCGTATTGACGACATAGTATTCCGCGCCCGTAACATGTGCGTCGAGCATCCTGTTTACTGCGTTATTGCCCGCGCCGCCCACGCCTATGACCTTTATTCTCGCTCTCCCTGTTATTGCTCCGTCGTCGGGAGCGCCCGCGGGTTCGGTATTGTAATTATTGCCGTAGTCGTTAAACATTTGTAACCTCCGAGAAATTCAGCAAAATCGGCTGTCCGATGTGTATTTTAATTTATCTGTTTTCGTCCTTCAACGCCATATCCAAAAGACTGAAAAGCGATGAGAACTTGGGTTTATCGTAATAGGGAACTTTGGGCGCAACCGTTTCGACGTTCTGGACGAGCCGACCCGAAATATGGTCTATTCCGCCCCTTATCGAGTTGACTCCCTCGCCCGTTATCAAAAGGGGCTTGCCCTCGAGGTTTGCACCCGTGAAGTTGCGCTTGCACTCCTCTATCGTCTCGCATATACCGTCAAGCCCCTCGCGAATGGTGTCGCGCAAAGTCGCCGTCGAGAACGAATAGGTCTTTCCGTCGTAAATGCACTCCTCCATGCCCGAAAGTTTTTCCTTGGCGTTTAAATTGACTGTCGTAAGATAGGTCAACGCCACGTCATAGGGGATATCGAGTTCGTTCATGAGGAAAAACGCCATATGCCCAATTCCCAACGAAAAGGATTCGCTGAACAAGAGCCCGTTGCCGCAGATGACGCTGTACGTCGAGGAGATAAAGCCGAGGTCGAAGAGCACCGCGCACTCGTCGCGGAGTTCGGGCTCAACGAGATACATTGACTGCGCATATGCCGAGGGAATAAATCTGACCTCTTCAATCGACGCGAACTTTTTGAAACACTGGTTGACGCACCCCATGAAGGGTTCGAGACACTTGAAAAAGCAAAATCTGCCCTGCAAACTGTCGCTGTATGCGCCGACAGGATTGATAACTTTCCGCTTGTCGGACAGGACATAGTACATACAGTCGCGCCTGACAGTCTTCCACCTTTCGCCATCGGGCGGGGTGGCAAGGTCGATAAGGGTCGCCACGTCCCCCGCCGTTATCCTCTTCGAGGACTGAAAGGAAATAATCTTATCGCTGTTGACAAGCCTTATGAATTCACCGGGGACGCCGACATAAAAAGTCTTAATGCCTTTGGAAGAAAAAAGCGTACTGCGCACGACGTCGGAAACGGCGGAAATAAAGGACGGAATATCGATAAGTTCGCCGTCCGCATACCCGTCGTAAGGGCTGGTATATTTGCTCTTTATAATAAAGGTGTTGTTCACCCCTCTCTCGCCGACCACCGTCGTGACCTCGGAAGAACGTATGTCGAGCACCGCCACGCATTTTGAACGCATTTGCATTTCTCTCGTAAAAAAATATTATATAAATAATTATATAATAGAGTTATCTAAAAGTCAACAGATTGAATAAAAAAAGCGGTCGCACAAGACCGCTTTTTTTAAAATTGAATGGGGAATATGTGCCGTTTACCGTAATTTTCCAACAATCAGCTTTCCGAAAGGTTGGGCGTGTACACGGCTTTTATTATTCCCTCCGAATCAACCATGACGTAAATGCCCCCGCGAAGCTTCTGATCGCCGTTCAATTTTTCAAATCTTGCGGCGGCGGCTTGCATTTTCTGTTCGGTCAATGTGGAGTATTCGCGAAGCTCCACCTGCAGTCCGCAGCGCAGATAAAATACTATTCTGTCATAGTCGTATTGCGACACCGCTTCGAGAACGCTCACCCTCTCCACCACCGAACGAAGGGCGGAAAACTCACGCGAGAAGATAGCGCAGATTGAAGCGACTTCCTTGACGCGGGCGCGGGTATCTATACCCTCGATGACGATATCGGGCGCGCCGTCGAGTTTGTTCATAAGGTTATCCTCGTCGGCTATCCGCATAAACTCGCCGTTCTCGTCGTATATCTCGTGTACGTCGTCTGAAGTGGCGCGGACAAAGGTCTCTCTCCTCTCCCTTATCGTCACGTTGAGCGTGCAGGGATACTGCTTTTCGCAGGAGACGAGCACATATGTATTGCCGTTGGCGTCCTCGTTGGACTCGACGTCGTTTTTCACGCTGTCCTCGCCCACGGAAAGCATGAGCCTACCCTTGCAATCGGCAAGAATTTTCGACTTATAGAAAGATATCGCAGCCTCGGCTTGCTCGCCGCCATCTTCATACGAATATGACATGATATCGACGTTGACGTTCTTCACCGCGAAGATTACGCCGAAACCGATCACAAGCGCGACTATTAAGACGAGTGCGCACAAGAGCGCGACGATTTTTCTTAAGTATTTCATACTTCAAACGGCGACCCTTACTATGTCCGCACCGAGTTTTCTCAGTTTGTACTCGAAAGCGCCGTACCCCCTGTCTATGTGGGAAATATACAGAATTTCGCTTCTGCCCTCCGCGGCAAGCCCCGCCAAAACGAGGGCGGCTCCGCCGCGCAAATCGTGAGCGACGACAGTCGCGCCCTTAAACCTGTCTATCCCGCGCACGAAGGCGCTCCTGTTGATGACGGTTATGTCCGCCCCCATCTTGCGCAATTCGGACGCATACTTAAATCGCGTTTCAAACAGGTTTTCGGTTATTATCGACTGACCGCTGCAAATACAGCAAAGGGCTGTTATCTGCGCCTGCAAGTCTGTCGGGAACCCGGGATAGGGCTGAGTTTCGATGCTCTTCACCGAAGTCAATCTTCTGTTGCTTCCGAGTACTATTTTATCATTTTTTATGTATATATTGCAACCGTTTTCCCGAAGTTTATGTAAAAGTGAGCTTAAATTTTCGGCACAAGAGCAGTTTATCTCCACTTCTCCGCCACACATTGCGCCCGCAACGAGAAAAGTGCCCGCTTCAATCCTGTCATGAATGGGCAAATATTCGCACCCGCCGAGTTTTTTGACACCCTCTATTTTGATAGTACCGCTGCCCGCGCCGCTCACTTTTGCGCCAATGGCGTTTAAAAATCTCTGCAAATCTTCGATCTCGGGCTCGCGGGCGGCGTTCTTTATCGTCGTGCACCCCTCCGCCCTGACCGCCGCAAGCATTATGTTTTCGGTCGCGCCCACGCTGGGGCAGTCAAGCATTATTTCGTTGCCCGTAAGCTTGTCGCATTTGCAAAGTATATATCCGTTTTTCTCCGTTATCTGCACCCCCAATCTCTTCAATCCCGCAAGGTGCAAATCCACAGGTCTCAAACCTATATCGCACCCGCCGGGATAGGCGATTTTCGCCATTCTGAATCGGGAGACGACAGAGCCGAGTAAAAATACAGAAGAACGAAGCTCGTGCGCAAGCTCGCTCGGAATTTCAAAACAATCGGCGGAAGAGCTGTCTATAATCAAATCCCTTCCGCTGAAAACGGCTTTACAGCCCAATCTTATCAATATTTTGACCATGTTGTTCACGTCTGAAATTTCGGGAACGTTGAGTATCCTTATCTTTTCGTCGGTGAGCACCGTCGCGGCAAGTATAGGAAGCACGGAATTTTTCGCCGTCTGGATATCCACGCTGCCATATAGCTTGTTTCCTCCGTTTATTACGTATTTTTCCATATTAACTCCGAATAGTAAAATATACTCTATTATATG
>CANRKX010000068.1 GCA_947631325.1 uncultured Clostridia bacterium
CGCCCATCGTGTGATAGGGCAAAACTTCTATCTTTTCAATATTATTTAATTGCAGACGGACGAGCCCTTCAAGCGCGCCTTACAGCCCTTCGGCGGCATAAAGATGGCGGAAGAAGCCCTCAATATGTACGGCTATGAGCTCGACCCCGAGATAAAGGAGATATTCACAAAGTACAGAAAGACGCACAACGAGGCGGTGTATGACGCATATACCCCCGAAATGCGCAAGGCGCGCCGCGCGCATATTCTGACGGGATTGCCCGATACTTACGGCAGGGGCAGGATTGTGGGCGATTATCGCCGCGTTGCGCTCTACGGCGTGGACTTCCTCATCGAACAGAAGGAGAAGGACAAGGCGATGATGAGCGGCACGATGACGCCCGACGTCGTCCGCAATCGCGAGGAGCTTGCAGAACAGATCAAAGCCCTCAAAAATCTCAAAAAACTCGCCGAAATTTACGGAAAGGATATCTCAAAACCCGCGACTTGCGCACAGGAAGCTATACAGGCATTGTACTTCGGCTACCTCGCCGCCGTCAAGGACCAGAACGGCGCGGCAATGTCGATAGGCAGAAATACCACCTTCCTCGATATCTATATTGAGCGCGACCTTCGCCGCGGACTCATCACCGAGGAGGAGGCGCAGGAGTTTATCGACCACTTCGTGATGAAACTGCGCATTGTTAAATTCATGCGCACCATAGAATACAACGCACTCTTTTCGGGCGACCCGACGTGGGTCACCGAGTCGATAGGCGGCATGGGAGTGGACGGAAGAACGCTCGTCACCAAGTCGTCGTTCAGAATTCTTCATACCCTCGAAAACCTCGGACCCGCGCCCGAACCCAACCTGACCGTGCTGTGGTCGAGAAATCTTCCCAAGGGCTTCAAGGAGTTCTGCGCGGCGACCTCAATCAAGACTTCCGCTATCCAATACGAGAGCGACGATCTGATGAGACCCGAGATGGGCGACGACTACTGCATAGCCTGCTGCGTCAGCTGTATGCGCGTCGGAAAGGACATGCAGTTCTTCGGGGCGAGGGCAAATCTTGCAAAATGTCTGCTGTATGCCATAAACGGCGGCAAGGACGAGCTTGTAAAGGACAGGGTGACGGGCAAACCACTGCAAGTTTCCCCCGAGTTCGCGCCCATTTTGGGCGACGGCAAGCTTGACTTCGAGGAGGTCAAGGCGAAGTACGACAACATGATGACGTGGCTTGCGGAGCTGTACGTCAACACCTTGAACCTCATTCACTATATGCACGACAAGTACAGCTATGAAGCCCTCGAGATGGCGTTGCACGACACCAACGTCAGAAGATTTTTCGCGACGGGCGTGGCGGGGCTTTCGTGCGCGGTGGACAGCCTTTCGGCGATAAAGTATGCCGAAGTCTACCCCATAAGAAACGAAGAGGGAATTGTGACCGACTTCAGGATTGTCGGCGACTACCCCAAATACGGCAACAACGACGACAGGGTGGACGAGATAGCCGTATGGCTTGTCAAGACCTTCATGAATAAGATCAAGAGTCATTATACCTATCGCGAGAGTGTGCCGAGCATGTCCATTCTGACGATTACGAGCAACGTGGTATACGGAAAGAATACGGGCAATACCCCCGACGGCAGAAGGGCGGGCGAACCCCTCGCCCCCGGCGCAAACCCCATGCACGGAAGAGATTGCTGCGGCGCGCTCGCCTCGCTCGAGTCGGTTGCAAAGCTCCCCTATGAGTACGCCCGCGACGGAATTTCCAACACCTTCTCTATAACGCCCGCGTCGCTCGGCAAGGACGATTGATACAAAAAATATCAATATATATGCAAATTTTTCCGCTTTTACGCCCTTTCAGCAATTTTATCGAAGGGCTGGGCGGTGGGATAAATTATAATAAAAAAGGAGAAAGACTATGTCACAGAAAGTTGAAAACCTTGTAAATATGCTTGACGCGTACGTTGCGGACGGCGGGCACCACTTGAATGTAAACGTATTTGACCGCGATACCTTGCTTGACGCGCAGGCGCACCCCGAAAAATATCCCCAACTCACGATAAGAGTTTCGGGCTATGCGGTCAATTTCAACAAGTTGACCAAGGAGCAGCAGGATGATGTTATACACCGCACCATCCATGAGACGTTTTAGCGCTCACAAAAATCTCGGGGCGGTTGCGCGTCCCTGCGATTTTTCGTGATTTGAGGGCTTCTCGCCCTCTGCCTGCGATTTTAAGGGCGCACATATTATTTAATCGCAGGCATTCACCTCGCTGAGGCGTAGGTATGCGCAAATTGAGTCTTGCTGCGCAAAAGCGTGGTTTTGCTTGCAACGTTATTATTTTTAAATGCTCGCATCTCTGTGCCGCGGCGTCCTATGATATGCGCGGGGAAGGATAAACATTATTTTATTAAAAATACGTTTAAATTAGGTCAAATTAGCGGGCAAAAAAAGTTGCTATTTTGATTTGCGTATGCTAAAATATCAAAGTACGGTTACAAAGCCGACCGAATACTCGACGGCGGACTTTGTTTCCCGCAAATATTTCCATAGGAGGATAAATTAAATGGAAAAGTCTGAAATCATTGCAAAGTATGCTACAAAGGAGGGCGACACGGGTTCGCCCGAGGTGCAGATAGCCCTGCTCACCGAGAGAATCAACCACCTCAACGAGCACCTCAAGGAGCATATTCACGACAATCATTCCCGTCGCGGTCTGCTTAAAATGGTAGGTCGCCGCCGCGGTCTTTTGGACTACCTCAAATCCACCGATATCGAGAGATACCGTGCGATTGTTGCGGCTTTGGGACTCAGAAAGTAAATTCAAAAAAATTGAGCGGGGTGTATTATTCCGCTCATTTTTCATAAGTCTGCGGCGGGCGTCGCAGGCACAAGAACAGAAAAGGAGACAGAAAAGAAAATGAACTTCAAACAATTCAAACTCGAAATAGGCGGAAGAGAGGTCGTCATCGAGACGGGCAAGTACGCCGAACAGACCAACGGGTCGTGCGTCGTCCGCTGCGGCGAGACGGCTGTCATCGTGTCCGTCTGCATGTCGCCCGCGCCCCGCGAAGGCATGGATTTCTTCCCCCTGCAGGTCGATTACGACGAAAAGATGTACTCCGTCGGCAAAATCCCCGGCGGCTTCAAGAAGCGCGAGGGCAGGGCAAGCGATAAGGCTATCCTCACCGCAAGGCTCATCGACAGACCCCTTCGTCCGCTCTTCCCCAAGGGACTTTTCAACGACGTCGTCGTCACGGCGCAGGCAATCTCGGTTGAGCCCGACATTTCGCCCGAGCCCCTCGCGATGATAGGTTCTTCCGTGGCAATCGCCATTTCCGATATTCCTTGGGCGGGTCCCACGGGTTCGGTCGTCGTGGGATATGTAGACGGCAAATACGTCATCAACCCCGATCTTGCACAGCGTCAGAAGAGCGACATTCACCTAAACCTCGCTGGAACCAAGGACGCAATCCTCATGATTGAGGCGGGCGCAAACGAGGTTACCAACGAGCAGATGGTCGGCGCCATCATGTTCGGTCATAAGGAAATTCAGAAGATATGCGCCTTTATCGAGGACGTAATAGTTCCCGAAGTTGGCAAGCCCAAGCTTGAGATAGAGCTCTATCACGTTCCCGAAGAGCTTGACAAGGTAGTCCGCGAGTATGCTTCGGCTAAAATCGACTGGGCTATCGACACCTTCGACAGGCAGGAGCGCGAGAAGAGACAGGAAGAGGTTGAAACCGAAGTTTTGGAGCACTTTGCCGAGGTCTATCCCGATAACGCCCGCGAGATTAAAGACAGCCTTTACTATCTCACAAAGGAAAAGGTGCGCGCGAAGATATTCGACAAGGGCATCCGCCCCGACGGAAGGGGATTGAAGGACGTCCGCCCCATATGGTGCGAAAGGCACGTTCTTCCCCGCGTTCACGGTTCAGCCGTATTCACGAGGGGACAGACCCAGACCCTCACGACCTGCACCCTCGGCATGTTGGGCGAGGCGCAGAAGCTTGAAGGGCTTGACGAGGAGACCTCAAAGAGATACATGCACCAATACAACTTCCCCGGCTACTGCACGGGCGAGGCGAAGGCTCTCCGTTCCCCCGGCAGGCGCGAGATAGGTCACGGCGCACTCGCAGAGCGCGCGCTCATTCCCGTACTTCCCGACGAGGACTCCTTCCCCTATGCGATAAGGGTGGTAAACGACATATTGTCTTCCAACGGCTCGTCGTCGATGGCTTCCGTCTGCGGCTCCACAATGGCGTTGATGGATGCGGGCGTTCCCATAAAGGCTCCCGTTGCGGGCGTCGCGATGGGACTTATAAAAAATCAGGAGACGGGAGAGTTCAAGGTTTTGACCGATATTCAGGGACTTGAGGACTTCCTCGGCGATATGGACTTCAAGGTTGCGGGCACCGTAAAGGGAATTACCGCAATACAGATGGATATAAAGATTAAGGGCATATCCGAAGAGATAATGCACACGGCGATAGACCAAGCCAACGAGGGCAG
>CANRKX010000069.1 GCA_947631325.1 uncultured Clostridia bacterium
CGGGTTCTGCATTGCGCCGCGGGCTATCATCACCCCGTCCGCGCCCGTCCTTTCAATCATCCTGTCGGCGTCGTCGGGGGTGTATATTCCGCCGTTGGCAATGACAGGTATTTTAACCGCCGCCTTTGCCGCCGCTATCTCGCCGAAGTTGACTTCACCCGCGTAAATTCTATCGCGCGTTCTGCCGTGAACAGTTATCATGTCCGCTCCAGCCTGCTCGCACATTCTTGCAAAGGGCGCGGAAATATGACTGTCGGCATCGAGTCCTATCCTGAACTTGACCGACACCGCCTTGCCGCTCTTCTTGCACTCCGAAATTATCTTAAAAGCCCTGTCGAAATCGCCGAGAAGGGCGCTTCCCTCACCGTTTTTATATATCTTCGGCATGGGGCAGCCCATGTTTATGTCGATAAGGTCGAAATCTTTCAAAGCCTCGCTTCCAGCCGCCCTGCGCATATATTCGGGATCCGAGCCGAAGAGCTGGCAAGCCTTGATTCCGCTATAATCGGGCGAGACCAACAGCAGATCTTCCGTCTTTTTGCTGTTATAGCACAGTCCCTTTGCCGAGACCATTTCGGTAAAGGTCAGCCCCGCGCCGAGCTTTAAGCAAAGATCCCTGAAGGGCGCGTTGGTATAGCCCGCCAAGGGCGCCAAAAAGACGTTATTCGGCGTCTTAAAATTGCCTATCTTAACCCCTTTCAGCTTCATCTTTAGCCCTTGCCCAATACATATCGAATAGCGCTCCGTCGAGCGTTGTATCCTTAACGTCCCGCCCGTCTTTAAGCACGAGCTCCTCATATTTCAAAAATCTCTTTATGAACTTTTTGGATGCCGCGCGCAGAGCCTCCTCGCAGTCCACCCCCGCGAGACGGCAGGTATTGATTGCCGAAAACAGCACGTCGCCCGCCTCCTCGAATACTCCGTCCTTGTCGTTTTCCTGCATACATTCGACCATCTCGTGCACCTCTTCCCACATCTTTTCGGACGCAGATATGGGCGAGAGAAAGTCGAAACCGCACTTTGCGGCGCGCTTGCCCACCTTTTGGGCATACATGCAGGCGGGCAAATTCTTGGGCACGGCTTCGAGAGTTTCGCCATAGGAACTCTGACCCTTTTCTATCTTTTTATTCTTCTCCCAGACGTTTAAAGCTTCGGCGTCGTCTGCCGCCCTGTCCTTGCCGAATATGTGCGAGTGCCTGAAAATGAGCTTTTTGACTACCCGCGTCAGGGCGTCTCCGCCCGTGAAATCGCCCTTCTCCTCGCTCAGTACGGCGTGGAAAGCCGCCTGTAACAGCACGTCGCCCGTCTCCTCTTCCATTCCGTCGCTGTCGCCCCGCTCTATGGCGTCAACCAGCTCGTAAGCTTCCTCAATCATGTTGCTCTTTATGCTCTCCGAGGTCTGAACCCTGTCCCAAGGGCAGCCGCCGGGCGCGCGCAGAAGTTTTACTATATGTATGAGGTCGTCGAAGTCGTATCTGTCCTTTTTGAGGAACTCCCTCTCCTCGACCGCGACGGCGCAATCTGCCGAATATTCCTTCTGTCTGTCAATTTCGTATATCTTTATCTTTTTGACTTCGCCGCCCCGCACGAACGCGCAGTCGCTCTCCTCGCCGAAGAGGTCGGAAAGCTTTAATTTTACTTTGGTTGCGGCATAGTCGCAGTCGATATCGTACACACACGCCGCGCCGCAGCTCTTAAGATTATCTATGGAATAGGCGGAGACGAACGCGGGACGGCAGTTTTGAAGCCGCGCCGCACAATACGCCGCCGCGCCCTTAGAAACGCCGTCGAACACCTCGCAATCCCTGTGCTTTTTGAGGATTATCTTGCAGCCCTCGTCCTCCGAAACGGAGCCGTCAACGCAGTAGCAGACGGGGCTGTCCTTCGCCGCCCTTAAAACCTCAGCCGCAAGCCGCCTGTTGAGCGTGTCGAAATTGCGGCAACTTTTATATATGTCGTCGAGCGTCCTCACCTTATACTGTGCCAACGCCCCAAAGCTATCGCCTTGAGAGGTGCGCGCGATTATGAGGGAGGCTCTGTCAAGTTCCTCCTTCGCCCGCAGGGTCAAATCTCCTCTCTTTACTCCCAATCCTATCAGACTTATCTTCATGCTTTCCTCCGATAACAATAATATAGCAGATATTGATGAAAGTTGCAATTAAAAACGACAAGTTTGCGGCAACGGCGGCGCCGTATATCGAGAGGTTGGTAAAATAGATGAAGATTGCGCCCACGCCCACCCTCGCCGCACCGCCTATCCATTGGGTTAAAGCCCCCCTGTCGGGTCTGCCGAGAGAGGTAAGGCAAGCCGAAGTGGTCTGCATGAGCGATTGTGTGACGGCGCAGGGAGACAGCACGGAGACGAGGTTTATGAGCGTCTCCCTCTCCCCGCCCGAAAGCGAGGGAAATATTATCTTCGCGGCGACGGGCGAGAGAAAATATAGGGCTGCCGCCATGGGCAGAGAGAGAAAAAGGGTGCATAGTATTGCCGAGTAAGCGCGTTTTTTTGCCCCGTCGTAATCCCCCGACGAGGCGAGCGGGGATATGCGCGGAACGCTCGCCGCCGCCAGCCCGTAGCAGAGCGACGCAGGCAGGTTGACGAGGGTCATAGCACACCCCGAATACAGCCCGTAAAGCGCAACCGCGTCCTCGGTCACCCCCTTTAAAAGCCGCACCGAAACCACCGATTCGGCGAGCTGCGAAAGGGGAAGGGCGAGGGCGGTCAAAGTGAGCGGAAGGGTATATTTCAAAATATCCGAAAGGGGCAAAGAGGGCAGTTTATAGAGGGGCAGACGCTCCCTTTCGCCCAAATAATATAAGTACGCAAGGGCGGCGCACACCCCCTCGCTTATCGTGACCGCCGCAAGCGCGCCCCCGACGGCATAGGCGGTGTTATATCTGTACATATATGCAATCGCACAGCCGAAGGCGACTTTGACGACTTGCTCGCCCACCTCGGTGAACGCCGTGGGATACATATTGCCCCGCCCCTGAAAATAGCCGCGCACCACGCTCAATACAGACACGAAAAACACCGACGGACAGAGCATGCGGCAACACAGCGCAACGCTGCCCTCGCCCTGCAATGCGGCGAGGGGCTCGGATAATATAAACATTATCCCCGTCCCGACAAGCCCCGCAAGCGAGTAGAAGCGGAACGCCGTCCTCTCCGCACCCCTCTTATTGCCCGAGGAGACGAGGCGGGCTATCCCCGTGGGTATGCCCGAAGCCGACAGCGTCAAAAGTATGCAATAAAGGGGATATACCATCTGATATATCCCCATTCCTTCCCCGCCGAGAATGTTCAAAAGGGGTATCCTGTATACCGCCCCTATCGCCTTTGATATAAATCCGCCCAAAGAAATTACCGCAGCGCCCTTCAAAAAGGAGAGAGACGCCGCAGTATCTTTCTTACTCAAATTGCCCCGCGAGTATCTCGGCGGAAAGCTGGGCGAGCTTGCAGCTCGACGGGTCTATCTTCGCCCCCTCGTCGCACGAAAGGAGGGCGACCGCGCCGAGACAGTCGCCGTTGCACACTATGGGCACGATTATCTGCGCGGTGACTTCCGCCCCCTCGCATATGGGCACCACGTCGCCACCTTCCGAGAGGTTAGCCATATAGCTTTTCCGCTCCCTTAAAATCCTGTCCATCTTGGGCGAGAGACTCTTTTTGTCGAACTCCCGCCTGTCCTTGCCCGACGCGTGCAACACCTCGTCGGTGTCGCAGATGACCGCCACCAACCCCGAGAGGTCGGAAAGAGATTTTGCCGTGCCTTCGGAAAATTTTTCAAGCGATGCAATGGGCGAATATTTTTTGAGCATCAGCTCGTCCCTGTCGGTAAAAATTTCCAAAGGATCGCCCGATTTTAGTCGGAGAGTGCTCCTTATCTCCTTGGGAATGACCACCCTCCCCAGCTCGTCAATTCTTCTTACAATGCCTGTTGCTTTCATAAACACCCCAAAAGTTATCTGAAAGCAGTATGTGAAACGCCGAAAAAGTTATACTTTAATCGC
>CANRKX010000070.1 GCA_947631325.1 uncultured Clostridia bacterium
GGCAAGACGCTTGAAGATTACGGCGAGATCTGCGCCCGCCTCGACGGGCTTGTCCACATGATTGAGCTCAACATTTCCTGCCCCAACGTCCGCGCGGGGGGAATGGCGCTCGGCATACGCCCCCAAAACGTGGAGGAAGTGACAAGACTATCCAAATATAATTTAAAAAAGACCCCGCTGATTGTAAAACTTTCGCCCAATGTCGAAAGCATTGCTGCCAACGCGCGGGCTGCCGAAAGCGGCGGGGCTGACTGCATTTCGCTCATCAACACCCTCACGGGCATGGCGATAGATATCGAAAGGCGGAAGCCCATCATCGCCAACAACACGGGCGGCGTTTCGGGCGCGGGCATAAAGCCCATTGCCCTCCGCATGGTCTATGAAGCATCGCATGCCGTCAAAATTCCAGTCATCGGAATGGGCGGAATAATGAGCGGCGAGGACGCCATAGAATTTATGATGGCGGGCGCGCGCGCCGTACAGGTGGGCACGGCAAATTTTTCAAACGGCAACGCCATGCCCGAGATAATAAAGGGAATGAATGATTGGCTCGACAGACATAATATTAAAGATATAAACGAAATAGTAGACACTTTGACGCTAAATTAAGGAGAAATTATGACATACAAACAGCAATTTATCAAGTTTATGGTTGACAACGGCGTGCTCAAATTCGGCGAATTTACGCTTAAAAGCGGCAGAAAAGCCCCCTATTTTATCAACACTGGCAACTACAAGACGGGCGCGCAGCTTCTGAAACTCGGCGAATACTATGCGCAGTGCTACGTGGATAACAATATTTTTGCCGACACCCTCGTCGGACCCGCATACAAGGGCATACCCCTTGCCGTCGCCTGCGCGATAGCCCTTGCCAAAAATCACGGCGTGGATTTGAATTACTGCTTCGACAGAAAGGAAGTCAAGGATCACGGCGAGGGCGGGCTCTTCGTCGGCAAACAGCTTACGGACGGCGAAAAGGTGGTAATTATAGAGGACGTAATGACTTCGGGCAAAGCCCTCCGCGAAATGCTCCCCAAGCTTGCGGACGCGGCGAAGGTGGACGTTGCGGGCATGATAATTTCGGTTGACAGAATGGAGAGGGGGCTTGAAAGCGAGCTCTCCGCCGTGCAGGAAGTGTATAGGGAGTTCGGCGTCAAAGTCTATTCGATAGTCACCATGGCGGACATAATTTCGGCTATAGAGGACGGAATAATAGACGGCAAAGAGTATCTCGAAAAGATGAAGGAATATCGCTTGAAGTACGGCGTCGATTGACGTAAAAATATCAATATATATGCAAAATTTCAATAAAATCAGAAGAGCGGTTTAGTTTTATAAACCGCTCTTTCTTTATAGTATTTTACATAAACGCCCTGAACTTGTAGCCCTCATCTTTAAAATGCCTTATCACCTTTTTGAGCGCGGAGACGGTGGTCTTTTTATCCGTCGTGTCGTGCGCGAGCATGACAATTTTATCGGGGTGAGATACAGTTGCTATCGCGGCTTTATAAAGCTGTTCGGGCGTGGGGTTTACGATTTCGCTATCCCTGAACGATGCGTTCCAATCCACGTAGTCGTATCCCCTTTCCACGACGGCTTTTACGAGATAATCGGGCACCCAATTGCTGCCCCCGGGGAAGCGGTATAGCGAGGAATACGCCCCCGTTATCCTCCTTATAACCTCGTTACACTGCTCAATGTCCTTCAAGAGGGCGTCTTTTGAGGAGTAGATTTTGTCATATCTGTGCGAAAAGGAGTGGATTGCGAGGGTGTGCCCCTCGGCAAAGGCACGCTTTAAGATGTCCGTCCGCCCCTCGGCTCTCTCGCCGACAATAAAGAAGGTGGCTTTAACCTTTTCGTCGCGCAGTACGTCCAAAATTTTTGGGGTGACGGCGTCGCTCGGTCCGTCGTCAAAGGTCAGATATATCAGCTTTTGCCCGCCGTCTGAGGGGCTTTGGGCAAAGGCTTCGGCGGGCGCGCGCAAAAAGCACCCGATCAGCGTCGCCGCAAGCGCAACGACCATCGCCATTGCCGCAAGCGCGGTAAAATTTTTGTTCATGCCGTTATTTTGCGCAGAACGGCAAATTTTACTTTTTTTTCAGTAAAGTTTTATGTTGATTATCGTGTCAAGTATGGCTACTTGCAATCTCCTTAGGTCTTTGGAACGGATATAGCCGCCCAAGTCGCCGAGGATTTCGGAAAGTCTTTCAATCTCCGCCGAAAAACAGTTGTCCCTGTTGGATTTTTCAAGCCCCGCCAGCCCGTCCGAAATATTCTTTATCACCTCTTTTGCCGCCGTCTGGTCGAATTCCCCCCTGTCAAGCCCGTTTGCGCAGGAGTACGCCATTCGCGATAACGAGTCCAAAGTGTTCAAATTTCCCTCAAAAAGCTTGCTTTTGTTGCCCGAAATGTTGGAATTTACGGGGTATTCGCCCGTCTCAACCTTCAAAATCTCACACTGCAAACCGCGTTTTAAAAGAGAAAATTTTATTTTTTCTGCGTCCTTTTCGTCGTAATATGCGGCTACCGTGACGTAAAACGCGCCATTATAGGGCAAAATATATCCCGCCCCGCCCAAGTTTGTCACCGCGCCCGATATCGACCCCGCCGACACTGCGTCGTCCTCCTCGGAATAGGAGACGAAAAAGTATTCCGCATCGAAATTCACCTTGCCCGCACCGCAGGAAAATACGGAAAATATTATCGCAATCGTCACGGCGGTCACCGCAATCATGGACAGGGCGAACTGCGTCAATCCCCATTTTTGAGTATGCATAATCAAGCCTTTGATATATAATATGTCGTTATAATATACGTCCGCCCGCCCTTTTCGTATGCCCTCAAAGGTTTGACTTGAAAGTGAGCTTGTACTATAATATTCAAAAGGAAGTAGATATGGAAGGGAATTTTATAAAAATCAATGGGGATAATGCAGAAGAAAACGCCTTTGCGAGGCGGGTGGAAGAGGGGATAAGGGGTCAGTTTGCCCGTCGGCTGTTCACCAAATTCGCAAAGGCAATAGTCACTTACAGGCTTTTGGAGGAGGGCGACAGGGTTGCCGTGTGCATATCGGGCGGCAAGGATTCATGGCTTATGGCGAAACTCTTTCAGGAGCTGAAAAGACACAATAAATTCCCCTTCGAGCTCGTCTTTCTCGTCATGGACCCCGGTTATAGCCCCGCAAACAGACGCATGATTGAGGATAACGCCCGCCTTCTCGACGTGCCTGTAACGATTTTTGAGTCGGATATATTTCAAAACGTGTCCGAAATAGAAAAATCGCCCTGCTATATCTGCGCCCGCATGCGCCGCGGTCATCTGTATTCGAAGGCAAAGGAGCTCGGCTGCAACAAGATTGCGTTGGGGCACCACTATGACGACGTAATCGAGACAATTTTGATGGGCATGCTGTACGGCGGTCAGATGCAGACGATGATGCCCCGCGTCGACAGCGCAAATTTCGAGGGGATGAGACTTATTCGCCCCATGTATCTTATTCGCGAGCGCGATATAATGGCGTGGCGCGACTTTTACGGTCTGAAATTTTTACAGTGCGCTTGCAGATTTACCGAGCAAAACGCCGATATAAACCGCGAAAATACCTCAAAAAGGCTCAAAGTCAAAAGAATTATCGCCGAATTGAAGAAAGACGACCCCGAGATTGAGCAGAATATCTTCAAGTCTGCCGAAAACGTCAATCTGTCCACCGTGATAGCATACAAGGACAAAATGGGGGAGAAGCACTACTATTACGACGAATAAATTTCAAATAGAGTTTAAAAACGCTTGCAAAATTTATTTATTTTGATATAATGGGATAGTCATCAGGCTACTGTGGCTCAGTTGGTAGAGCAGCTGATTCGTAATCAGCAGGTCGTCGGTTCAAGTCCGACCAGTAGCTCCAA
>CANRKX010000071.1 GCA_947631325.1 uncultured Clostridia bacterium
TAGAGGAAAAATTTTCTGCTCTCGGCGAGGAGCTTAAAGCCAAGGAGCTCAAAGCCAAGATTGAGGCGGAAGCCGTCGACGTCACCATGCCCGGAAGGACAGAGGAGAGCGGCGCCTTCCACCCCAACACGCTGGTTCGCGACGAGCTCGTCTCCATCTTCTCGGGTATGGGTTTTGAAGTATTCGAAGGTCCCGAAATCGAGAACGACTACTATAACTTCACCGCCCTCAACACGCCCGCGGACCACCCCGCAAGAGACATGCAGGACACATTTTACCTCTCAGGCGACCTTTTATTGAGAACTCAGACTTCGGCGGGGCAAATCAGGGTCATGGAGAACAAGAAGCCGCCCATCAAAATTCTGTCGCCCGGCAAGGTGTACAGAAGCGACGACGACGCCACCCACTCCCCCATGTTCTCGCAGATGGAAGGGCTGGTCGTCGACGAGGGCATAACCTTATGCGACCTAAAGGGCATGCTCGACGAGTTTGCCAAAAAGGTATTCGGCGAGGGTGTCAAAACCCGCCTCCGCCCCTCCTATTTCCCCTTCACCGAGCCCTCGGTTGAGGTTGACGTCAGCTGTTTCGAGTGCGGCGGCAAGGGTTGCAGGCTGTGCAAGGGCACGGGCTGGATTGAGGTCTTGGGCGCGGGCATGGTCAATCGGCGGGTGCTCGAGGGCTGCGGCATAGACCCCGACAAGTACACGGGCTTTGCCTTCGGCATGGGCATCGAAAGGATAGCAATGTTAAAGTACGGCATAAACAACATGAAGCTCCTCTTCGAGGGCGACGTGAGATTTTTAAAACAGTTCAAGGGTTGAGGTGAAAGATGAAAGCGCCCCTTAGTTGGCTTAAAGATTATGTTGATATAGATATTTCCGCCGAGGAACTGCAAAAAAAGCTGTTCTCGTGCGGGTTTGAGGTTGAAGAACTCATCGACGTCGGCAAGGATATTTCGGGCGTCGTCGTCGGCGAGGTTATAGAATGTTCGCCCGTTGAGGGCACCCACCTCTCGGTCTGCAAGGTCGATTGCGGAGAAAAAGGAATATTTCAGATTTGTTGCGGTGCCGACAACGTCAAAAAGGGCATAAAGGCGCCCTGCGCGCTCGTCGGGGCGACGGTGTATGCGACGGCAAAAGACCACGTCACCGTCGAGGGAGTTATGACCATAAAAAAGGGCAAACTCCGCGGAATAGAGAGCGACGGAATGCTCTGCTCGGGCACAGAATTGGGCGTAAACGGCGACATGTACGAGGGCGCCGACTACTGCGGTCTGCTCCTCCTCGACCCCTCGTCTGAAAACGGCGAAGACGTTAAGCCCCTTTTGGGTCTCGACGACTATATCTTCGATATCGCCGTCACCGCCAACCGCCCCGACTGCCAGAGTATCTTTGGAATAGCTCGCGAGATTGCGGCTCTCCTTTCAAAGCCCCTCAAAACGCCCGCCCTCGGCTACACCGAAGTAAAGGGCAAGTGCGCCCCCGTCTCCATATCGGACGACGCGCCCGACGTCTGCCCCCGCTATATCGGGCACTGCGTATATGACGTCAAGATAGCCCCCTCTCCCCAATGGATGAAAAAACGCCTTGCAATGGCGGGACTGCGTTCGATCAACAATATGGTCGATATAACCAACTTCATATTGCTCGAATTGGGTCAGCCCATGCACGCCTTTGATTTGCGCACCCTCGGCGGCAGAAAGATAGTTATCCGCCGCGCAAAAGAGGGCGAGAAGATTGTCACCCTCGACGAAAACGAGTTCACTTTGAATAGTGAAAACCTCGTAATATGCGACAGCGAAAAGCCCGTCGCCCTCGCGGGGGTCATGGGCGGACTCAACAGCGAAATCAAGGACGACACGGTCGAAGTTCTGTTTGAGGCGGCGAAGTTCGCTCGCGACAGCGTGAGAAAGACCGCCCGCTCCTTGGGTCAACATTCTGATAGCTCGGCGCAATTCGAAAAGGGCGTCTATGAATACACCACCCAAATGGCGATGAAGCGCGCCCTTCACCTCGTGGAAGAGTTGGGCTGCGGCAAGGTCTCCGACGTGGGCGAGGACGTAATAACCCAATATTCCAAGACGGGCGAAAAGCACATGCAGGTCGACGCGGGCAAGATAAACGCCCTTTTAGGCATAAAAGTGCCCGTCGATAGGATGGTTGAAATACTTAAAAATCTCGGCTTCGGCGTGAAGATTGAGGGCGAAAATCTGGATATCGACGTTCCCGCATGGCGCGAGGATATCGACCAATATCCCGACATTGCCGAGGAAATCATAAGATTTTACGGCTATGAGCACGTCAACGGCACCTTCCTGCCCTCGGCGTCCATAACGAACGGCGGCTATTCGGAAGCTCAGAAAGCTGAAATAAGATTGAAGCGCACTTTAAGCGGCAAGGGGCTGTATGAAATTTCGACCTACTCCTTCTACTCGCCCAAGGACTTCGACACCCTCCGCTTGCCCGACGACGACAAGCTGAGGAAAGCGATAAAGATTTTGAACCCCATAAGCGAGGAACTTTCCGTAATGAGGACTACCCTCGCCCCCTCGCTCCTGCAGGTTGCGGTGAGGAACCTCCGCCGCGGCAACATGGAAGGCAAGGTGTATGAGCTTGCCAAGGTCTATCTTGCCAAGGAATTGCCCATCGAAAACTTCCCCGAGGAGAGGGCTCATCTCGGACTTGCAATGTGGGGCAAGCGCGACTTCTTCGATATGAAGGGAATATGCGAGTACGTCGCCGAAAACTTCAATATAAAGTTTGATTATTCGCCCGCCGCACGCCCCTTCCTTCACCCCGGAATGTGCGCGGAAATGTCCGTGGACGGCGTAACCGTGGGATATTTGGGCATGATTTCGCCCGAAATCGAGCAGTCTCTCGCCCTCGACAGGTCGGTGCTTATCGCCGAATTGGACTATGACGAGCTCATAAAACACGCCAAGCCCTTCAAATATTGCCCCCTTCCCGCCTTCCCCGTGGAGACAAGGGACCTCGCGCTCGTGTGCGAAAAGGGCACAACCTGCGCGCAGGTAGAAAAGGTCATATACGACGCCTGCAAGTTCGTCACCGACGTAAAATTATTCGACGTATACGAGGGCGGACAGATAGGCAAGGGCAAAAAATCCATGGCGTTCACAATAACTTTCACGCCCAAGGATGAGGATATCTCCCCCCGCGTCGACGGCTTCGTCAAAAAAATCCTCGGTAACTTAAAATATAATTTGAATATCGAGTTGAGATAACTTAAAACAATATAATTTGCGCCGCGGCAATTTCAATTGCCGCGGCGCTCTTTTTACCGAAAATTTGCATATATATTGATATTTTTGCGCCTTCCGCCTCACGGCACGAGCGCGCCGTCTCCGTTAATTAACCCCGCTTGTAGATATGTATCGGGAATCTTCCCCGCAATCACGCTCTCGCAGATAAGCACCTCGATAGTAGACGCGAGATTGGTCGTTTTGGACGGCAGAATTATGGAGATATCGGAGACTATTTCAAGGTACAGCGAGTGCTTTGTCTGGTTTATGCCCGCGTCCGTGAATTTGGAGACGAAGCGGCACTCCACGTTGCTAATGGGAATGATTTTGAGGTTTATGCTCCGCCCGAAGCCCGCCAGCGCCTCCACCCCCGTCAGCGCGCCGATGGGCACCATTATGCCCTCCGCGCTCATCCTCGTGAGGTTCTCCTGCGACAAAAACGCCGTGTCTCGCGCAATGCGGTTGATTTTGAGACTGTCGGTGGTTATCGAGGTCACGTTTCCGTCCTTATCGCGGCTTATGGTCACGAGGTCCTCGTATCTTTCGGCGTCGTTTAGGGTGTAGTATATGGCGTCGTTCACGGCGACGGTGGTTATCGAGCGTATAGT
>CANRKX010000072.1 GCA_947631325.1 uncultured Clostridia bacterium
ACTGAAAATTCTGTCCGGATTATTGATATTCAATCAGCTTGCAGTCACGGCTTTTGTTTGGATCATTTTTTGTTTGGTCAAGGACTATTTTCGGGCATTTGCGGTTGCGACGGCAATTATATCGACGGTTCAGGCGCTTGTTTTTGCTACCGTTCCGCTTTCCAAGCTCAATATGAAAATGAAGTATTATTTGCAGCAAAAGAACAAAAACGAATTGCAATCAAAGAGAAGCGATATTAAGGAGAATGACGATGAAACGGATGAACGATAAGACAAAGATTTACGAGATACATTGTTTCAATTCGCTAAATTATAAAAGTAAATCCGAACCGCTCACCCTTTACGGGAATTCGGTTCGGATTATGCTGACTTGGTGCACTCGACAGGAGTTGAACCTGCATGGGGTTAACCACAAGATCCTTAGTCTTGCGCGTCTGCCAATTCCGCCACGAGTGCATATTCTCAAAACATTGTTGATTTTATAATATTTTGATTTTGTTGTCAAGTCAAATGTATGCGATTTTAAAATTTTTTTGTTAATTATTCTTCCCTTATTTTTTCGAGGATTTTCAGCGATTGAGACTGTAAATACTCCAAATTTGAGTTATTGTGTATGACATAGTACTTCGCAAAATCGCAATTATCATAGTTAAATTGGCTGTTTATGCGCAAAATCGCACTATCCCTCGAAATTTTGTCGCGCGCAACGATAGAGTTTATTCTTTCCTCCCTATCCCTCAATATGACAATTACGCCGTCGAAAAGGTCTTGAAAGTTGCCCTCGAAAAGGAGCGGAACTTCGAGAAAGCTCAATTTATATCCATCCATTTTTTTGATTGCGGCATCCATAATCTTCGGATGGGTCAGTTTGTCCAACCTCTCCCTCTCCCGCGCGTTTGAAAAGACCAAAGCTGAAAGTTTTTGCCTATCAAGTTTTCCGTCCTTTATGACTTCCTTGAAGTTCTTCTCTATTTCATTTGAGAATTCGCTGTCGCCCAATAATTCCGCATAGATTTGGTCGCACGAAAACACGGAGCAGCCCTGCTCCCTCAAAAAATTTATGACGCTCGATTTTCCGCTGCCTATTCCGCCCGTTACGGCAATCTTTTTACTTTGCTTCATACCAATCATTCCCGATATGCGCCTCAACTGTCAGCGGCACTTTGAGTTGAACGGCGTTCTCCATTTCGCGCTTTAAAATTTCCGCCGCCCGCTCGCTCTCCTCTTTGGGCGATTCGAGCACGAGTTCGTCGTGCACCTGCAAAATGAGTTTTGCCCGCAACCCCTCGTCACGCAACGCCCTTGCGACGTTTATCATTGCAATTTTAATTATGTCGGCACTCGAACCCTGCAGCGGCATATTCATTGCGGCGCGCTCGCCGAATTGCCGTAAATTGAAGTTTGACGAATTGATTTCGGGAATCACCCGCTTTCTGCCCGAAAGTGTGCTTACATAGCCGTGCTTTTTCGCAAATTCGACGTTTGAATTCATATAGTCCTTGACGGCGCTATACCTTTCAAAGTACTTTTCAATGTATTCCTTGGCGGTCGGCACGGGAATATTGAGGTTGCGGGCAAGCCCGAAATCGCTAATACCATATATTATACCGAAGTTAACCGCCTTTGCTTCCCGCCGCTGCTTGGGCGTTACTTCGTCAACGGGCACCCCGAACACCTGCGAGGCCGTGACCGAATGTACGTCAACGCCGTTATTATATGCTTCAATCAGCTCCTTGCAGCCCGAAAAATGCGCCAAAAGCCTCAATTCAATCTGCGAATAGTCGGCGTCGATAAACACGTTGCCCTCGTGCGGAATGAACATTTTGCGAAGCTCACGCCCCTCTTCCTCGCGTATGGGGATATTCTGAAGATTGGGGTCGGAACTCGAAAGCCTGCCCGTCGTGGTCAACGTCTGGTGGAAAGTCGTATGAATAAGCCCCGTCTTTTTGTCGATAAGCGATCTCAACCCCTCGGCATAGGTCGCCGAAAGTTTCTGATACATTCTGTACTTCAAAATGTCCGAGACGACGGGATATTTATCGACAATCTTTTCCAAAACCTCCGCGCTCGTCGTAAATTTTCCCGTCTTTTTCTTTTTTATTTCGGTTATTCCGAGTTTGTTGTATAGCGTTTCCGCAAGTTTTTGGGGGGAATTAAGGTTAAATTCACAGCCGCATTTCTCGAAAATTTTGGCGCGATAGTCCTCGGTCTGTCTATAAAATGCCTTCGAAAGCTCGTCCAACCTCTTCACGCTGACCATTACGCCCGTCTTTTCCATATCATAAAGCACCTTTAATAGGGGCTTTTCGATTTCGGAGTAGAGCGAAATCAGATTTTCCTTTTCCAAATTTTCAAAATATCGCGAAAAGAGATCGAATACGGCGAACGCGCTGTACGAATAATCATATAAATAGTACTCGACAAGCGACTTCAAATCCATGTCGGACAGCCCGAAGTCGCAAAGATAGACGGCAAGCGACAGGTCGTCGAAGTCGCAATTGACCTCAACGCCGAAATGCTCCTCGCACAAGTGCATCATCTGCTTGAAGTCGTGCGCAATCACCTTGTTTTCGGGATTTGAGACGATTGCCGCGACAATCCCCTTCAAATCCTCAAACATAATTCCGTTGATAAGATCCCCGCCGATAGCCACATTGTAAAGCTTGCCGCCCGTGTAAAATTGAATCTCCTCTTTCCCCAATACAGCCGCAAACTCCCGATTTTTGGAAATAATATCGAAAATTTCGCCCTTGTCGGTATATTCGATCCTCTCGGGATAGTCAATCGCCTTTGACGCGCTCTTGACCTCTTCGGAAAAGATATCGAGACTTAAAAAGCTCTTAAACTCGAAATCCTCGAATAATTTGCGCACTTCCGCGTTGTATTTTTGGGGGACAACGCAATCCTCCAATCCGAGCGGAACGTCGCAATGCGTGTTAATGGTCGCGAGTTTGTATGAAAGATAGGCAAGATCTTTATTGGACTTGAATTTTTCGGCGGCGGAAGGCTTCAACTCGTCGAGGTGTTCGTATACGCCGTCGAGAGTTGCGTATTTTCCGAGCAAATCCATTGCCGTCTTTTCACCGATTCCGGGAACGCCGGGGATATTGTCCGATTTATCGCCCTGAATGGACTTCAAATCGACAATCTGCGGCGGTTCCAAACCCGTCTGCTGTTTGAAATTTTTTGCGGTCAACTTTTGCAAATCGCTGACGCCCTGTTTGGTAAAGCACACGTCGGTATGCTCGTCAACAAGCTGATAGCTGTCCCTGTCGCCCGTAAAAATATAGCTATGCACCCCCTCGAATTTTTTTGAGAGAGTGCCGATTATGTCGTCCGCCTCAATGCCTTCAATTCCGCAAATGGCAATACCCATAGTCTTCAAAAGGCTTTTTAAGGGCTCCACCTGCGCGGCGAGCGCGTCGGGCATGGGCTTGCGGTTGGCTTTATACCCCGAATACATTTTATGTCGGAAGGTCGGTGCCTTCATGTCGAAAGCGACCGCGATGTAGTCGGGCTTTACGTCGTCGAGAATTTTGAATGTCAGTTTTATAAATCCGAAAATGGCGTTTGTGGGCATGCCGCTCTTCGTCGTAAAGGCGGGCGTTGCGTAAAATGCCCTGTTCAAAAGGCTATTGCCGTCAATCAATACAAGCTTCTTCATACAATTAAGTTTACCACTTCCCGCAAATAAAATCAACGATAAATCCAAAAACGCTTGATTTTTATTCTCAGGTATTATATAATTTAGATACTTGCCGCTGTGGTGGAATTGGCAGACGCGCCGGACTCAAAATCCTGTGGTAGTAATACCGTGTCGGTTCGACCCCGACCAGCGGCACCAA
>CANRKX010000073.1 GCA_947631325.1 uncultured Clostridia bacterium
GAGGTGAGTGAGCGCATACGTCCCGCGCGAACGGTGACCGAACACGGCGTTGCCCTTACGCCGTGTGAGAAGCGAGCGACACAGTTATGCGACGCATATATGCGCCGCGAAAGCGGGAGCGAGTTACTTTCGGTCTTCAAAGTTTGCGGGCTTGATGAGGTGGGAATTCTTAATATCCTCCCCCATCTGATCGGGCTCTTCTGCCATAATGCCGCGCTGTAACTTGTCATAGCCGTGCTTTTTGCGGATTTCGTCAACGGCGCGTTCGACGGCTTCGCGCTTTTTATAGTTGCCGAAGCTCTCGTCAAAGGTCACCTGAGATTCGCCGTTATCAAAACCCGACACGCTTACGCCGATTGCGCGAACCTTGAAGGGCGGCTTTACATACTGCTTAAACATGGAAAAGGCGTGAGCGGCAATCTCGCCGCAGAGGGCGGTATGGCGCACCTTTTTCTGCACCGAAAAATCAGACAAATCGGAATATCGCACCCACAGGTGGACGGTGTCGGCAAGCCCCTGACCCGTCTCGCGCAGGCGGGAGGCGACGCTTTCGGCGAGGACGTAAATAAGCCTTTCGGCGCGGGAGTAATTTACGACGTCCTCGGGGTAGGTGCAGGAGTTGCCTATGGACTTATACTCCCTTTTGTCGTCGATATTGCCGACGGGCTCCTCATCCTCGCCGCGGGCGAATTTCAAGAGCGTTTCGCCGTTCTTGCCGAATACTTCGCGAAGTCTATCGATATCGGCGGCGGCGAGCTTACCTATCGTATCGAGCCCCATCGAGACGAGCTTTTTCTCCGTTGCCTTGCCCACATAGAGAAGGTCGCCCACGGGCAGACCGCCGACCACATCTTTATAATTCAAAAATGAAATGACGGTGGTGCCGTCGGGCTTTTTGAGGTCGCTGCCGAGCTTGGCGAAAACCTTGTTGAAGGAGACGCCGCAGGAGACGGTGACGCCCAACTCGCGCTTGACGCGCTCCCTTATGGTATCGCCCAAAAAGCGGAGATAGTCGTCGGTGAAGTGTTTTTGACCGTTCACTTCGCAATATTTTGGCTCGAAGGGCGGAAAGATGAGGGTTGAGCGGGTGACGTCAAGCCAGCACTCGTCAATACCATAGCCCTCGACGAGGTCGGTGTACTGCGCGTAAATTGCCTTGACCTTGCGCGAAAACTCCATATATTTATCGAAATGCGGGGAGATAATTAAGATATCGGGGCACTTTTTCTGAGCCTGCCAGACGGTATCGCCCGTCTTTATACCGAATTTTTTTGCCTCCTCGCTCTTGGCGAGGACAATTCCCCTCCTCTCCTCCTTGCTTCCGCAGACGGCAAGGGGCTTGCCCGCAAGAGCGGGATCCAAGACGCGCTCTACGGTGGCATAAAAATTATTCAAGTCGGAATGGATAATTATCCTCTCTGTCGTTTCCATAATATATATATTGATAAGCTGTTATAATCGCAGATTGCTCGTTGTGACGCTGTGCCTATAAATATAATGCGCAGAACGGCGGGGCGATATTTAAGTGAGTTTGGCAATCAGACCGTCGAGGACGGTGAAATATTCCGAAAAGGTCTTGGAGCACACCTCGGCGTCGGCTATTTGGACGCCGTCGGCGCGAAGCCCCGTGACGGCGAAGCTCATTGCGACGCGGTGGTCGCCGTATGTATTTATCGTTGCGGGGCGGGGTGCGCCCGGGAAGATTTTGACGCCGTCGTCGCGCTCCTCGCAGACTATGCCCATTGCCCGAAGATTTTCGCATATGGCGCGAATTCTGTCACATTCCTGTCTGCGGATGTGCGCAACGCCGCATATTTCGGTGGGACGGGAAAAATATGGCGCAATCGCGGCGAGGGTGAGGGCTTGGTCGGAAAATTCGCTCATATCAAGTCTGCCGCCGTCGAAATCCTTTAATACAGATATAAACTTTGCGTCGCCCTGCATGCTGTGCGGCTGGACGCCGTTGACGCGGATATCCGTGCCCAAAATTCTGTTCATCGCATAGAAATATGCCGCCGCGGACATGTCGGGCTCTATTTCATAGCGTTTTGCCGAATAGTCGCCGAAAACCTTATAATAGCCCTCTCCCTCTTCGACGTTGACGCCGAAGGACCACATCATGTCGAGGGTCATTTTTACATAGCCCAAGCCGTGGCTGCCGACGGGGATTATCTTTATGGGCTTTTTGGCGCATACCGCCGAGATGAGAAGGGCGGACAGAAATTGACTGCTCGCCGTGACGTCCACCGTTATGCTGTCGGCGGGATTTGAAGTGCCGCGGATTGTGAGGGGGAAACAATCGGCTTTGCTTTCCACCTCCGCCCCCGCAGATTTGAGGGCGTCGATGAGGGGTTTTATGGGGCGGCATTTCATCTGGACGGAGCTATCCACATAGAACTCACCCTCAGAAAAAGCAAGAAGGGCGGTGAGAAATCTTGCCGCCGTGCCCGCCGAGCGGACGTTGATTTTTGCGCTTTTTACAGGCAATATGCCGCCGCAACCCTCGATTGAAATGGTTGTGCCGTCGGCTGAGCAAGCTATACCCAAATTCTTTATACAGTCGAAAAAGGCGGCGCAGTCGTCCGAAAACTGGGCGTTGCAGAGCGTCGATTTGCCGCGGGCAAGCGTCGCTAATAGGAGAGCGCGAGCCGTGATACTCTTTGAGCCCGGGACGGTGACCGTGACGGGAGTTTTTGACGTTTTTTTGAATATATTCTGAACTTTGTATATCATTTTCTTCTTCTTAAAATGTCGCCTGCGGAGAGAGCGAAAGGGCAGTCGAGCGAGTAAATTTCCTGCACGAGCTTGCAGTCTTCGACCTCTTCGCCCGAGCTCAAATAGGCTTTATCCACCTTGAACGACTTGCCGAAATTTTGGGTGGGAGAGAGCACTTCGAGTATGTCGCCGCGCTTGAAACGACCGCGCATTTCCACAAAAATTTTACCGTCTTTACAGCCCGTGACGTTGCCTATATAGTCGCAGTCGCCCTTTGCCTGACTGTCGTTATAGTTGACGGTGAAGTTGTTTTCGCCGAGGTTGAAAGCCGTGGTGTAGTCGCGGTGGGCGGCGGTCATGAGTTCGCGCCCGACACTTTCGTCGAAACCGAAATCCATACATCTTCTGTATGCGTTTATGACCGTGGCGAGATAATATTCGCTCTTCATTCTGCCCTCTATCTTGAACGAGGACACGCCCGCGGCTTTTAATTTATCGAGGTGCTCGCTTAAATTCAAGTCCTTTGAATTGAGGATATACGCCCCCCTTTCGTCCTCTTCGAGGTCGAGCCAGCCGCTGTCGGACAGTTCGTCGCGCTTCCTTATCTGATACTTCCACCTGCATGCCTGCACACATTCGCCCCTGTTGCTATCGCGACCCGCGAGATAGTTTGAAAGAAGGCACCTGCCCGAATAGGAGATGCACATTGCGCCGTGGACGAAGGCTTCAAGCTCTATATCGGGCACGAAGGAGTGGATTTCGGCGATGTCGGCAATCGACAATTCGCGGGCGAGTATGGCGCGGGTTGCGCCCTGTTCGCGCCAGAATTTTACGGCATATTTATTTGTAAGATTTGCCTGCGTGGAGATATGGACGGCGAGC
>CANRKX010000074.1 GCA_947631325.1 uncultured Clostridia bacterium
AGAGCCCGTCGGCGACCATTGAAAGAATTGCCGCACCATAGGCGGGACCCTCTTCGGCGCGGGGGATTTTTAGGGTGAGGTTCAAGGCGGAGGACAAAATTCTTCGCCAGAGCGCGCTCTTCGCCCCGCCGCCGCATATGCTTGCGGAAGTTATCTTTATGCCGCCCGACTTTGCCGTTTCAAGGCAGTCGCGAAGGGCGAAGGAGACGCCCTCGAATACCGCCGCGGTCATCTCGGCGCGGGTGGTCGTGTGGGAGAGCCCTATAAATGCGCCGCGCGCGCGGGGGTCGTTGTGGGGGCTTCTCTCGCCCGAAAGATAGGGCAAAAAGTAGACGTTGCCCGCGGGAAGGGGGATATTTTGGGACTGTTCGGCGGCGAAATCCTTTGCGCCCAACACGCCCATCCACCAAGAATTGCAGCTTGCCGCGGAGAGTATACAGCCCAAAAGATGATAGCCGCCGTCGGCATGGCAGAAGGTGTGAATGGCGGGGTTGGGGCTGGGGGAGAAAGAAGAGCTTGAAATGAACAGCGTTCCGCTCGTGCCGAGCGAGATATTCGCCGCGCCGTCGCCAATCGCGCCCGTGCCGATTGCCGCCGCCGCGTTGTCGCCCGCGCCCGCAGCTATAATCACATTCTTCAATCCCCACCTTTTTGAAAGGCTGTCGCGAAGAGCGCCGACGGGCTCGAAGCTCTCATAAACTTTGGGGAGAAGGTCGGGCGATATGCCTATTAAATCGCACATATCCCCGCTCCAATTGCGATTTTTGACGTCAAAGAGAAGGGTGCCCGCCGCGTCAGAGCAGTCGGTGGAATATTCGCCCGTGAGATATAAATTTATATAGTCCTTGGGAAGGAGAACGTGCGAAGTCTTTAAGAAATTTTCGGGCTCGTGACTTTTCAGCCACATGATTTTGGGGGCGGTGAAGCCCGCAAAGGCGATATTCGACGTGCGCGACATTATATATTGCGCGCGCGCGTTAAGGGAGTTCGTCTCGCTCTCCGCCCTGCCGTCGTTCCAGAGAATACACTCGCGGACGGGCGCGCCGCTACTATCCACGGCGACGAGACCGTGCATCTGCCCGCCGACGGCAATCGCCCTGACGTCAAGCCTGTTAATTCCCGCGCGCTCGCCTTGGGAGAGGAGACGTTCCATTCCCCTGTCTAAGGCGGCAATCCAATCGTCGGGGTCTTGCTCGCTCCAACCGTCGAAGGGATAGTGGACGGGATAATTTTCGGAGACGCTCCCCAAAATTTTGCCGTCGGAGTCGGTGAGAATGAGTTTTAACGCGCTCGTGCCGAGGTCGCAACCGATATACAGCTTCATCTGAGTCCGAAGAGAACGTCGTTTACAATGTGCTGCAACTCTTCCTGCCTGCCGCTTGAGGGGAGGGCGGGCGCGCCCAACTTTTCGGCGTGGGCGGAAAGGCTTTCGAGGGTGGCGGCGCCGTCCATTATGGATTTGCCGATTTTCGTGTCGAAAAAGCTCGAATAGCGGTCCTTTACAAAGCTATCTATGCGCCCGTCGGAAATTATTTTGTCGGCGGCGAGAAGCCCCAAGGCGAAGGTGTCCATGCCGAGGATATACGCCTTGAACATATCTTCATGGGTATAGGAAGGGCGGCGGCACTTGGCGTCGAAGTTGAACCCGCCGGAAAGCCCCCCTGCGCGCAATACTTCGAGCATGCAGAAGGTCGCCGAGTAGACGTCGAAGGGGAATTCGTCGGTGTCCCAGCCCAAGCAGGGGTCGCCCTGATTGGCGTCTATCGAGCCGAGCATGCCGTTTATGGCGCAAATTCTCAGCTCGTGCTCGAAGGTGTGACCCGCGAGGGTGGCGTGATTGGCTTCCACGTTTATCTTAAAGTCCCTGTCCAGCCCGTGCGCCTTCAAAAAGCCTATGGCGGTCGCCGCGTCGAAGTCGTATTGGTGCTTCATCGGCTCCTTGGGCTTGGGCTCTATATAAAAATCGCCCTTAAAACCAATCTTCCTGCCATAGTCGCGCGCCATGGTTAAAAGCCTTGCTATATTTTCGAGCTCAAATTTTATATCAGTATTCAAAAGGGTTTCATAGCCCTCTCTGCCGCCCCAAAATACATAGCCCTTGCCGCCCAACTTCACCGTTACGTCGAGGGCTTTTTTTACCTGCGCGGCGGCGAAGGAGTAGACGTCGGCGCTGTTGGTCGAGCCCGCGCCGTTCATATAGCGGGGATTTGAGAACATATTGGCGGTGCCCCAAAGACATTTTATGCCCGTCGACTTCATCTTTAATAATATATAGTCTGAAATCTCGTCCAAACGGGCGTTGGTTATCTTGATATCGTCGCTTTCGGGCACAAGGTCGACGTCGTGGAAGCAAAAATACTTAATTCCCAACTTCTGCATGAACTCGAAGCCCGCGTCAACCTTGGCTTTGGCATGCTCCATAGTGCCCTCTTTTTGCCCGAAGCTCTTGTCGGCGGCGCCCCTGCCGAACATGTCGGTGCCGTTCGCGCCCAAATTGTGCCACCACGCCATGGCAAAGGGGAGGATATCGCCCATCTTTTTGCCCGAAACAAGGCGTTCGGGGTCATAAAAATGAAAGGCAAGGGGATTTTTGCTGTCGCTCCCCTCGAACTTGATTGCGGGGATATTTTCAAAATACTCTTTCATAAGTTACCTCGATAAAATACTGAAAATATTATACACCCGCGGGGGCGAGTTGTCCATATTTATTTAAAAATACAATAAAAATAAAAAAATATTTTGTAAAGTGTTGACAAAATACATTAAATGTGATATATTGACAGCACCACATACTTTAATATAATAACTGCTTGTACACAATCGGCATTGTGTATCTCTTT
>CANRKX010000075.1 GCA_947631325.1 uncultured Clostridia bacterium
TGTAAAGCGGAATTACTTGACAGTAGTTTAATGCTATAAATAAAATTTGTCAAGCGATTTTGATATATTGCGATATATGTGATATTTTTAACAAAAAAATTTACAATCTAACAAAAACTGTGAAGGGGTGCGAAAAAAGCGGAGTTGGTTTGACAGACGGGGCGGGGTGTGCTAATATTTTTATGTCAAGATATCTTGACAGGGAGAATGTAAGGTTTATGTGTAAGGATATCGGCGGGCATCTGTATGATACCGCAGCGTCTACTATAGACAAGAAATTCACCTACGGTGCCCCCGGCGATCCATGCGGCTATGAAGAGACTTTATACATAACGAGCGACGGAAGATACTTTATCTACACCAACGGCGGAATCAATTCCAAATACCCCGAGGAAAATATTTTCCCCATAGAGCGCGAGAACGTAAAGAGCTGGATACTCTCACATTAAAAGTTCGATTGGCGCGGGAATATGCTGTAAATAAACGTTGAAAGCGAGGCTTTTTGCCCCGCTTTTTTCATTGAAAAAATAAACCGCCGGGGAGCGATGGATTGCGCGCCTCGGCGGTTTGTTTTTTGGGTTTGGTTTGGGATAGGTGAAATTTTAATTTTAAGTCAGTTTTTCGTGCAGTTTGCCGCCGACGAAGGGGGATTCGGGCGGTTCTGCGGGAAGGGCGGCGTTTTCGCTATTATCGCTATCCGACGGGGGCGGGGTCTCAGAATTGCCGCTATCGCCCGAAGAGGAGCTTCCGCTATCCTTATCCTTATCCTTATCCTTAGAATACAGGACCTTTAAGAGAATTGGCGTGAGCACCGAGGAAACCATAATCAGAAGGACGGTCATCAACATGAATTCCTGCGGGAGGGCGTTTGCGCCGAGCGAGGGGCTTGTGACCGTTGCCGTGACGATTAGGGCGACTTCGCCGCGCGCCATCATGCCGACGCCGCCTATCGCGCTTTCACGCCAGCCGTAGCCGAACGCCTTGCACACCGCGCCGCAGCCCAATACCTTGCCGATAAGTCCCATTATTACGGCGAGGACGGCGACGAGCAGTATTTTGGGGTCGAGACCCGCGAAGGTTATGGAGGATATGCCTATATTGGCGAAGAACACGGGGGCGAATACCGTGTAAGTTATTACGTCCACCTTGCTGTCGGTATACTTGCTGGCGCGGATATCCGTTGAGAGCACTACGCCCGCGAGGAAGGCGCCCGTTATGTCGGCGACGCCGAATATTTCCTCCGCTATCCACGCATACAAGAAGCAGACGGCGAGCGAGAAAATGGGGATTCGGTGGGTCTGGGGCCACTTGTTATCCAGCCACTTGAACGCCTTGGAGATGCCGAAGCCCGCGGCGACGGCGAAGACGAAGAAGCAGACAATCATTATTATCGTGCCGTAAGGGGTTGCCTTGAACGCTTCGAAGCCGTTTTCATACTCCTCCGCCGCCCCCGACTTGGCGATGCCCGTAACGACGGACAGGAGCACTATTCCTATTACGTCGTCTATAATTGCGGCAGAGACTATCGTCGTGCCGAGCTTGGTGTTTATCTTGCCCAATTCCTTCAATACCGAGACGGTTATGGCAACGCTCGTGGCAGTCAATATGGTGCCGATGAAGAGCGAACGATATATGTTTGCTTGCGTCTCGAATCCCAAGCCCACGCTGCCGAAGGGAAGGGAGATGACGAAGCCCAACAAAAGGGGAACGACGACGCCCGCGCTCGCCACGAGGACGGAGGCGAGACCCGTGTTTTTGAGTTCCTTTAAATTTGTCTCGAGACCCGTGGAGAACATTAAAAGGAGAACGCCTATCTTGGAGAACACGTCGAGACCGTTCGCCGTGCCGCCCTGCGTTGCGGGAATGACGAAGAGGGACTTATAGGTCGCGCCCTCGAAGCCGATTAAAGTATAGCCCAGAAGGTCGCCGAATATGGCGGGACCAACTATAAGCCCCGCGATAATAAAGCCCAAAACCTGCGGCAACCCGAATTTGCGGAACAAAAGCCCCAGAAGCTTCGTCGCAAACAATATTATGGCGAGAACCGCCACGAAACCCAATGCGGAATTACCTTCGAACATCTTATTTCACCTATATACGTTATATTATCTTATTTACCGTTTGGGGCGGGGGGTTGAGATTCAATATCCCCCCACTCCCTGCTATCCACCTATGAGCGGGGCGGGCGAGAGAGGTTTGCCCGATTTTTAAAGTACAAAAATTATATCACCGAAAAGAAAAAAAATCTATTATTTGAAAAAATACGTCGCAAATCGCCGCAAATGAACGCTATAAACAAAATTTAAAAATTTTTAAAAATTTTTTTGAAATACCTATTGACAATATTTTTTTATGTGTTATAATGTAATTGAAAAAAGAAAATACCTTTCAAAAAATGTTTGGTACCAACATTAATTGAAGTATGTTCTTGTAGCCGCACGAGCGGCGGAGCGCTACACATTCCGAAGGGGCGAACCGGTAGCCGCTTCTATATGATAAGGGATATCGTAGGCAGGAGGTAAAGACCAATGAAAATGCTTTACTTGATGCGCAAAAACGATGTGAAAGGCAGGTAGACTCCGATGTACAATTTCATGAGGAAGGTCTGATTCCGAAAACGGTTGATTTCAGCGGCAGACGAGCCGCGTGGTTGCAATAACCGACAAGCCTTACGGCACCGTGGGGAGGCGACTTTCAAAATCACAACTGAATAAATAAATTTTAACCGCCCGAGCGTTGGCTCGGGCGGGCGTTTTTTGTGTGGTTTTTTGGGGGGCGAGCGGGATTTTTTGGGGGG
>CANRKX010000076.1 GCA_947631325.1 uncultured Clostridia bacterium
GAATATTATCTGTCCATTTTGGACCCCGCCGAGCGCATGAACCTATATGCCAAGGACGACGTCGCGCGCCGTTATCTTGACAATTATTACACGATTTTATACAACGTCCTGTATACTTACAGCAAGTGATTGGGGGCGGCGCGTTCGATGAGAACGCGCCGCCTTCTCGCTCCCGCTTTCGCGGCGCATATATGCGTCGCGGCTTTCTATTGGCAATTTAAAGGTTGTCATCCCGAGCGATTAAGAATCTCGCGAAGCGAGTTCGATAGAGTCGAGGGATCCCCCCGTGGTCTCGGTTTGCAATTCTGAAACGCCTGCCGCATACCCTTGGGGATTTCTCGACAAGCTCGAAATGACAGGAAGTAATGAGCCTCGCTTATTCAAGGTTGTCATTCCGCGCGAGCGAAACGCCTGCCGCATACCCTGTGGGATCCTTCAACTTCGCTTCGCTCCGTTCAGGATGACGTATTCAACCTTTTTGTTGCGGGCTACAATCGCTTTACATTTTGCCCGAGGTCTGATATAATCTTTCATATGAAAATAGCAGACGGCTGGAAGGATTATAAAATTTTGGCGACGTCGGACGGAATGAAGCTCGAGGATTGGAAGGGCGTCGTTCTCCTCCGCCCCGACCCGCAGGTCATATGGCAAAACGGCGACCTTTCTAAGCGCGAGGGGATAAACGCCGTCTACCGCCGCAGCAGTTCTGGCGGGGGCAAGTGGGAGATAAGAAAGCCCTTCCCCGCCGAGTGGACCTTAAATTATTCCGACCTCACCTTCAAAGTCAAGCCCATGGGCTTCAAACACACGGGGCTCTTCCCCGAGCAGGCTGTCAATTGGGATGAAATGCGCAGGCTCATCGCACTGTACAAATCCAAAAATGCAGATAGCAAACCCAAAATTTTGAACCTCTTCGCCTACACGGGCGGGGCAAGCGTCGCCTGTGCCAAGGCGGGCGCGCTCGTCACCCACGTCGACGCGGCGAAGGGCATGGTCGAAAGGGCGGGCGAGAACGCCAGATTGTCGAAAGCGGACGGAATAAGATATATCGTAGACGACTGCGCAAAGTTCGTCGCCCGCGAGATAAGGCGGGGCAACAGATACGACGCCGTAATAATGGACCCGCCGAGTTACGGCAGGGGACCGGGCGGCGAGATGTGGAAGATAGAGAGCGACCTCTATCCCTTCGTGCAAAACTGCGCAAATCTGCTTTCCGAAAATCCTCTCTTTTTCCTGATCAACAGCTACACGACGGGCTTGCAGCCGGGCGTGCTTAAAAATATATTGACCCTCGCCTTAAAGTCCTTTTGCGGAAGGGCGGAGGCGTATGAAATCGGCATTGCGACGGAGGAGGGGATAGCCCTTCCCTGCGGCGCAAGCGCAATGTTTATCGGAGAAAACTATGCTTGACGAAGAACTTGAAATACTCTTTGAGGACAACCATATAATCGTCGTCTTAAAACCCCAAAATATTGCCTGCTGCCCCGACGAGAGCGGCGACGACAACCTCTTCGACTGCGTTAAAAGGTATATAAAAAAGACCTATTCAAAGCCCGGCAACGTCTTTTTGGGGCTTATCCACAGGCTTGACAGACCGACGGGCGGCGTCATGGTATATGCCAAGACTTCCAAGGCGGCTTCCCGCCTTTCCGAAGCCATGAAGTCGGGGGGATTCGAAAAGCGATATCTATGCGTATTGTGCGGCGCGCCGTCCAAGGATAAGGGCGTCCTGAAAAATTATTTAAGAAAGAATTCCGTAACCAACACGGTATACGTCTGCACCGAGAGCGAGGAGGGCGCAAAGTTCGCCGAGCTCGACTATGAGATAAAGGACAAAAAGGGGGCGTTAAGCCTTGCCGAGATAAACCTTCACACGGGCAGAACGCACCAGATCCGCGTTCAGACGGCGGCGATAAACTGCCCCGTTTACGGCGACATGCGCTATGGCGGCGAAAAGGCGGTCAAGGGCAAACTCGCGCTGTGGGCGTATTCTCTCCGCTTCAACCACCCCACCTCGGGCGAAGCTATGCGCTTTATCGCCGAACCGCCCTTGCGCGAGGCGCCGTGGAATATTTTTGATATCAAAATAAAGCCCTAAACGGCGAAAAATTCATTGACAAAGCCCTTTATATTATTGTAAAATAATTTGGTATTGAAATTTACGGCTTTAACATGGCTTAAATCAAGTGAGTGAAATTATGAAAGCTTTCCGAAAATTCAGATTTATATTCGCCGCGGCGCTCGCCGTCCTGTTCGCCCTGACCTTCGGGCTCTTTTTGTGGACGACGACTTCGCGTGCGGAGAGAAACGTCACCATAAGCGGGACGAGCATCTTCTACACCACGGGCGGCGCAGAAGTCTGGGCGCATAAAGAGCAGAAAAAAGAGGGGGAGACCGACGACAAGTATTTTACCCTCTTCACCTTCCTTTCCGACGGCGACGGCATAAGCTACAGGCGCAACCTCGCCTACAAGTGGCTGTATAACTCCGACGACAAGGACGACTATGCCGAGGGCGCGGCGGACGCAGCCGTCACCCCGACAAATGCGGAGGGCTATTTAAACCTAGAAATGGGCTTCGCGAGCCT
>CANRKX010000077.1 GCA_947631325.1 uncultured Clostridia bacterium
CGAAGGATCCCACGAAGTATGCGGAGAACCCCAAAAAACCCGCCAAAGGTGAAAAAATTTTTTAAAAAAATAAAAAAAGTTTCAAAAAAGGGTTGAAAATTTCATTTTATAGTGTTACAATTAAAGTGCTAAACACCAATTTAATATTTGCATGCGCTTTTTTCCGTGTGGTAAAGGCGTTTCTCTTGCATATAGAATTTTAGCGTATGCAAATATGTGTATACATAAAATTGGTGTTTAGCGACTCAGTAAGGGAATACTTTTACGGATGCCGCACCCTTATTGGGTGCGGCGTTTATTATCTGTACACATATGAAAGTTTTAAATCACGGAAAAACAAAGAGGGCGTCGGTCATCATTTTAAACGCAGTGATGATAGCTGCGTTATTTTTTTCTATTCTGTTTTTTTTGTTGCCTGCACCCGTGAATGTCGCCGACGCAAATACTGTTTCCGACGTTATACAAGATGTGACGTTATCCAATTTTGAATCATTGGATACAGGCAAGGCGTTCAATAGAGAGCGTTTAAAGGAATTATATGTAAAAATTACGGGCGACCCTTCCAAAAATAAACTTTCGGACATACAGAGCATGCTGAATAGTAAGGTTGCCGACGGATATAAATTTGCAAAATCTTATAATGCGGCAGAACTCGTAACTCAAGCGGGTACAGAATATGGAGTTGTAGTCGGCGATAAACAGTGGTTGCCGACTTATTTATCTTTTGATAATGACGGAAATATTATTTTGACTTTATGGCTCGCAAAAAGTGAACCTGACGACATGGCTATTCCATATAGCAAGTGGATTGGAAGTAATGCCTTTAGCGGTACATATCCTTCAAGTATGTATGGTACAAGTTTTGTGCGCGCATATTTAAATGGCACAGACTATTCGACTGATTCTGAACATAAAGTAGCTATTTCCGATGGAGAGAGGAGCGAAACCTGGAAAAATTTTATTAGCAGATATAGCAATTATATTGTCACTCCTAATAAAGTTGATTGGCAATTAAATCAGACTATGCGTACAATGTTATATTTTGCTAACGGTGGGTTGTATACTGCTGATAGCCATAATGATGCCTGCGGAACACCGCCGAATATAAATCTTTCGCCTAGCTATAGCTTTTGGTCGTCAAAACCTGAATATAATGCATGGGGAGACGATAAATTATGGGTACCTTCTTTAACGGAGACGAGTACAACCACCTCATATTGGGGACTATGGCGTTGCAATGCAGACCAATTATCAGATATAGTAGAAACTTGGCAACGTACTTGCAGTGGTCCACAAAACAATAACTCACTAACAACTACAGGTGGATATTACGGTTATAGTAATAGCACTAGAGAATTAGGCGTTCGCCCTGCATTTCATTTAAACTTGACAAAAGCCGATGCCGATGCCGCCGACGTTTTGGAAAAGCCTACGGACATAATCCTCAATTATGACAGTAGCAAACATACAGTGGTGACCGCAGCGACGGCAAGTAAAGCCCCTTGGTATGACGCTACTCTTTATAAGGACGTTGAAATTAAGTATACGGCAAAAGACCAAGAGAATAATTCCGCAAACGACACTTCAAAGGCGGGAGTATTCGACGTTGAACTTAAAATTAAGGACACGGCGTCCTTAGTATGGGCAGACGCGAAAAACCCCACAGACAAGACCCGCACGATAACTCTGACCATCACCCCCGCAGAAATAAAGATAGAATATGACACAACCTTTAAAGAAGATAATACATACGTCTATTCCTCGGAGGAGGTAAAGCACCCGTTGCACTTCCCGCTGAAGGGCGACTCGGACTATAACGACACATATATAAAATTAAGCCCGTTCGCAACGCAGGGCGACAAGAATTCGGTCAAAATCGCCTATTACTATGTCACCCACAGCGAGAAAGACCACAAAGATTTCGTCGAAAATCAACGTGAAAATTTTTATAACGCGGCAAAACAAAAGTCATTCGACCCCGAAAACACCGACCCCACGACGGGCTGGGCTACCTATGAAAAGGCAAAGGACAAGCTCGAGGTCAACGAGCCCAAGGGCTATTGCGTATTTTATAGGATTGAAGCCGATAACCACGTGGTAAAATACGGCTATTTCGCGGTGCATATCGCTTCCGAAATGTTGAAAATCACTGCAAACACTTCGTTGGGCGAGTTCACCTATGGCGACGGCGAAGCGCAGGGTTTCCCCGTTGACGCCGAAAAATTGATGACTTTGGTTGAGACGAAGAATATTATAACCGCCGTAACCGACCAGAACGGCGCCGACAAAAACAACGCTCTCAACAAAAAACATTTCAATTTCTATCTGTATAAAGATGGTAGCGATGACGCGTTAAACCTTTCCACCCGACTTGACGCTGGCGACTACTATTTGGGCTTGAAATATATCGAAGATGGCAGCGAGAGTTACATTCATTTCCTATGGAACTCGTCCGACGGCACCGCCGACGGCGCCCACCCCAAACTCACCATAAAGCCCAA
>CANRKX010000078.1 GCA_947631325.1 uncultured Clostridia bacterium
CCCTTCCGAAACTCAACTATGAGCATAGTAAGGAGCTGGAGAGCTATATAATTTCGACGGGGAGCAAGTGGGTGTCCGAGCCCTTCAACGTCGACGGGTGGCGGCTGGACGTCGCCGCAGACCTCGGGCACAGCGCAAGATATAACCATAGATTCTGGAAGTCCTTCCGCGCGAGGGTGAGGGAGGCAAATCCCCAAGCCTTTGTGTTTGCCGAGCACTACGGCTCGGCGGAGAGCTGGCTCGAGGACGGCGAGTGGGATTCGGTGATGAATTACGACGCCTTTATGGAGCCCGTGAGCTGGTTTCTGACGGGCATGGAGAAGCACTCCGAAGGATTCGACGAGAGCAAGAAGTGGGACGGCAAGGCGTTCTTTGCGAGCATGTTCAAGAATATGTCGCAGTTCCCCCGCCCCGCCCTCGATTCGGCGTTAAACCAGCTTTCCAATCACGACCACTCGAGATTTCTGACGAGGACCAACGGCGTCGTCGGCACGACGAGGACGAAGGGACCCCATGCCGCGGGCGAGAACGTCGATAAAAAGATAATGCACCTCGCGGTGTTAATTCAGATGACCTGGCCGGGGTCGCCCGGGGTGTACTATGCGGACGAGGCGGGACAGGTGGGCTGGACCGACCCCGACTGCCGAAGAACCTACCCTTGGGGGCATGAGGACTGGGATCTGATTGAATTCCATAGGCTCCTCATCGCCATGAGGAAGAGGATAGGGTGTTTAAAATTAGGGAGCCTTATAAGGTTGGACGCGGGCAACGGATATATCGCGTACGGCAGATTTGACAAGTCGGAGTGCTGCTGCGTCGCCTTAAACTGCACCTATTCGCCCATAAGCATCAACGTTCCCGTGTGGCTTATGGGGGTGCCGAGAAACGGCGTGAAGATGGTGAGAAGGTTTATGTGCTCGGGCTATGACTTCACCGACGACAGGGACTATGCCGAGGTGACGAACGGCAGAATTACTTTATCCCTTCCCCCTCAATCGGGCTGTATCTATCACTTTACGTTTAACAGAGAGTGAGGGGCTATGATACCTTGCGCGGCGGCTTTTGCGGGAGCTTTCGACTTTTGAAGAAGCGGCGGAAATTGCGGGACGGAAGGCAGAATAATAATTAAAAATAGCAATATATGTGCAAAAAAAGGCACATTTAATAAAGATAAGGGAGAAAATTATGGAAAGATTTTTCGGCGACCTTGACAGATACCTCTTTCATCACGGCACGCACTACGAGCTGTACAACAAGATGGGGGCGCATATAGTTGAGGAAAACGGCGTTTGGGGCGTGCACTTCGTGCTGTGGGCGCCCAATGCGAGGGCGGTGTGCGTCCTCTCGGACGGCAACGGCTGGACGCCCTGGCGGGACGTCATGGAGAAGGTGGACGACGCCATCTGGGAGCTCTTCGTCCCCGGCATGTGCGAGGGGGTGAAATATAAGTACCTCGTCGTGCGGGCGGACGGAAGCGAGGTGCAGAAGATCGACCCCTATGCCTTCCGCTCCGAACTTCGCCCCGCGAACGCGTCCATTGTCTGCAACTATGACGCATACCCTTGGGATGACGGCGAGTGGAGAAAGGCGAGGAAGGGCGAAAACTTCCTCGAAAAGCCCATGGCGGTGTACGAAGTGCATTTGGGCAGCTGGAAAAAGGATTTGTCCAAGTGGGATGAGGACCAATACTTCGACTATCGCACCCTCGCGCACGAGCTGTGCGAATACGTCAAGTATATGGGCTATACCCACGTCGAGCTGATGGGAATATGCGAATACCCCTTCGACCCCTCGTGGGGATATCAGGTGACGGGATATTTTTCGCCCACGTCGCGCTACGGAACGCCCTACGACTTCCAATATTTCGTGGACTATATGCATAAAAACGGCATAGGAGTCATCCTGGACTGGGTGCCCGCGCACTTCCCCAAGGACGACTTCGGGCTCGCCAACTTCGACGGCACGCCGCTGTATGAATACGCCGATCCCTTGCGCGCCGAATACCCCGAGTGGGGCACGAAGGCCTTCGACCTCGGCAAAAAGGAGGTCTCCAACTTCCTCATTGCGTCGGCGTTCTTCTGGGTGGACAAATACCATGTGGACGCCCTGCGCGTGGACGCGGTGGCGGCGATGCTGTATAACAGCTTCGGCAGGGAGCAGTGGAGACCCAATATGTACGGCGGAAACGAGAATTTAGAGAGCTTCGAATTCTTCCGCCATCTCAACAGCGTGTTGAGACAGAGGACGGACGCCTTTTTAATCGCCGAGGACAGTTCCATAATAGACGGAATAACCAAGCCCGCGAAAAAGGGCGGGTTCGGCTTCGGCTTGAAGTGGAACATGGGCTGGATGAACGACACTTTGAGCTATATCAAAAAGGACCCCATATTCAGACCCTATCACCACTATCTTCTGACGCATACGTTTGAATATATATTCAACGAAAACTATATGCTCGTGCTCTCTCACGACGAAGTAGTGTACGGCAAGGGGAGCATGTACAACAAGTTCCCCGGCAACCGCATGGACAAGTTCGGGAGCCTGAAAGTGCTGTATACCATGATGATGGGGCACCCCGGCAAGAAACTGCTGTTTATGGGGCAGGACTTCGCGCAGGAGAACGAGTGGAATTTCAGGACGGGGCTGGACTGGTGGCTTGCCGACGACCCCGGGCACAGGGACGTGATGGACTGCTTCAGGACGCTGTTGCACATATACACTTCGCACCCCGTCCTATACAACGACTGCGGGGGGCCCAAGACCTTCGAGTGGATAAACAGCGGCGACTATCACAGAAATATTTATACCTTTATCCGCAGAAATCCCTGGAATTACAATAACGCGCTGATATTCGTCATAAACTTCGCGCCCGTGGACAGGTGGGATATGGGCGTGGGCGCGCCGCTGCCGGGCGTGTATAAGCGGATATTCTCGACCTATCCCGACGGCAATCCCCTTGAGATTGAGGCGAAAGAAGAACTGTGCGACGGCAGACAGTATAAGCTGACATTTGATTTGAGACCCTTTGAGGCGGCGATTTTCGAGGTGCCCTACGTCGAGAGCACGCCCGAGGAGCAGAAGGCGGAAAAGAGCGTGAGGAGCGCCATAAAGAGGGCGCACAAGGAGGCGAAGAGCGACCTCTCCCACGTGCCGCAAGTGCCGCCGCTGGAAAATGCGGAAAAAGGGGCAAAGGCTGCGAAGGGCGTCGCGAAAAAAGGCGCGACCGCAAAAGGCGGGAAGAGCGCGAAGAGCGGGAAGCCTGCCGCGAAAAAGGGCGCCGCTGAAAAGGCGGGCAAGGCGTGATTGAAGGGATTTAGAAGAAAGTAAAAAATTTTTAAAGTAATAGAAAGCCGCCGCGCGGAAGTGTCTCCGCGCGGCGGGTTTTTGTTGGGGGGATAGCGGTGCGCTTACTCGGGCAACCTTCATCCGTCTTTTTCTCGCTTCGTTACGAAAAAGACACCTTCCCCCTTACAAAGTGGGAAGGTTATAATAAGGTGGGATTATTAGAAGTACGCCCCGAGACCACGGGGGGATTCTTCCACTCAATCGAACCTGCTTCGCAGGATTCTCATTCGGTCAGAATGACAGGTTTGAACGAGCCGCGAA